>CAYWSI010000120.1:0-6140 GCA_964460585.1 uncultured Algimonas sp. | reverse complement strand
GCCAAAGGCCGTTCCGGCAGCTCTCCCGCGTTGGTGCTCGTTTCAAAACCGAGAGCTTTCAGCCGAGCTAAAAGATAGGCACGCACTTTGGCGTTTTCTTCTGACCCTGTGGGATGGGGTTTGGCGGCAATAATTCGAATATCTTCCATCGCGCGGGCGGCGGAGAATTGATCTTGCGGGGCGTCTATAGATTTAGGCGTAGGCGGCAGAATGGCGATGAATGCGAGCCAAATCCCCAAGCATAACGAGAGTAAAAACGGGCCCCATTTATTCAACATATCTTGTTTTAGGTGGTGAAAACCAATTTTTAAAGAAAATATTGAGTTATTGATTATAACAGGCGCTGTCTTGTGTCTCGATGCAAGTTTCTACCGCCTCTCGGTCAATCGCTGTCTCGCTGGCGGGAATCTGTGAAATTGCCTTATCTATTTCTCCCAAATCATCATTTAAGAGTGACCAAGGCCAAGCTCCTAAATATCCTTTGTATATGATAGCTTTTAAAGAGTCCGGGCCTTCGATTTGAAAAAGGGATTCTTGTTGAACATCTGCGAGCTCATATTCTCCAATAATAATCGGACGGTCCGCTTCATAGACATCGGCATTGGTGATGTAAGGTGGATTTTGATAGAGTGGATAATGATGTAACTCGTAAAAATCGAGTGTTCCAGTTTCGTCTGCGCCGTCCTGCGACGTTAGTGTCTCATTATTGAATACCGTGTAGAAATTTGTGTGTGTCGCTGTGGTAACTTTGACATTTGGGTCCAGCTCATGAATGGCGGCTGCTACGTGGTTCACAAATCTCTGGGCCCCTGCTAAAGATAATGGGAAGCTCAGACCATCGCCTGGAACATTCGCTTCATCTAGACAAAAATGCCCTGCGTCCGTCATATTAATAATGGCGCCTTCAGGCTCATTCAAAACCTCATAGGCAAATAACCCTGGATGATCTTTCAATCCATTTACAATGGGGGTGAGGGCCTTTTCGATATAGCTCTTGAAATTTTTCTCCATCATGATCTGGTGGCGTTCCATATCGAGATAGCTGTTATAGCCAAATTCATCACCATAGCTGTCGCAGAACATATCAAATGAAAACAAGCTGAAAGTGACGACGATGCCGCGCTCCCAAGCTTCGTCTAAAACAGATCTGAGTTGTTCAATGACGATCTTATCTGGTGAAATACGACTTAAACTTAAGACGGTTCCACTTGGGTCAATATTTGGCGTGACCTGAGCGGTTGTATGAACCCAAACCCGCGCAGAATTACCGCCCGCATCCTGAATACGCGAAAATAAGCTGCGATATGCTTCGATATTAGTTGGGTTATACCAACCAAAGTCTGTACTGAAATTACTATCGGACGACCATGGAACATTCGCACCGACAAGAGTAATGGGCTGACCGAAATGTTTGACTGTTGTTGTATTTTCTAGCTCTTGTGCCGCTGCAGGACTCCCGTAAGCTCTGACTTCCGATATGAGTGTCCAAGCGTTGCCAAGGGAATTGGAGAGGGTTCGAATTCGAATTAATTGAGCTTTTGAATTCGTAACGTCATATCTCTCAAACTCTCTGGTCGTCCCTGTACTATTTCCATAAAACACCCTTGACCAATCTTCATATTCGTTGGCACGGGTCGCAATTTCAAATTCATATGTCCGGTTATCTCCGCGACCCCATGCAATTCTAATATTTTCGACATTCCAAGTTTGTCCTAAGTCTAAAAACAAATCCTTAGGATTTGCAGCACTAGCGAAGACAGACACATGTGAACGTTTTCCATCTAAAACATTGGATGCAGGAAATAATACATTGGAAACACCACTAGCAGATTTAATTGTGATCTCTTCGGGCGTTTCAATGGTGGCTGGACTTCCATATGCTTCCACTTCCGCAATGAGCGTCCAAGAATTTCCTAGAGAATTGGACAGGCTACGAATACGGACAAACTGGGCCTCTGAATCTGTGACATCATAAATCTCAAATCGTCTTGTTCTGCCTGTACTATTTCCATTAAACACTGTTGCCCAATCTTCATATTCGTCGGCACGGGTCGCAATTTCAAATTCATATGATCGGTTGTCTCCTCGACCCCAGGCAATTTTTATATTTTCAACGTTCCAGAGTTTTCCCAAATCTAAAAACAAATCCCCAGGATTTGAACGGCTTGCAAACACAGACACATGCGCAGTTCTTCCATCTAAAACATTAGAAGCGGGAAAAAATAAATTGGAGTCACCCTGTGCAGAAACAATTTCGATTTCTTCACCAATTTCAGCATGTGCAATGGTTCCAAATGTAAGGAGAGTAAATGAAAAAAATATGTTTATAAGGAATTTAAGACTTAACATCACATGCTCTGACTTCAGTTGCAGTTAAGTCGTATAATGAGTTTAGTCAGGAGTGGTATTCGTTTCGTCTTGCAGGGGAATTCAAGCCTATAGGTTCTTACAATTATAACGGGCCTAAAAATTACGATTATTATGATGTTAATATTTCTATTTTGAGCTTAAGGAACTGGAAATAGACCCGGTGTTCTAATATTTGGGGCAAGTGCAAACGTAATGAGCCTAGCTTTGATACTCGGGTTTCAGGACTTCATTGCCGTCAAAATCTACTTCCACCTTCGCGCCATTTGGGTCTTCGAAAAAGACTTGCCATTGCACCCATGGATCAGGGGTTCGAGAGAGGCGATATTGCAGGCCCGTCTGTGTTAGCTTGTCCAAGAGGGCGTTCACATTTTCGCCGCGAAAGGCCATGTGATCGAGTACGCCTTTTCGTGGGTTGGGCATTTGTTCTACTTTAGCTACATGAAGAACGGCGGCGTCATTTACATATAACCAAAGACCCTGAAAGCTGAATTCAGGACGCGGTCCAACTGTGAAACCAAGTATCTTTGTGTAAAAATCCTCGGTGACATCAAGGTCTTCTGTCACAATCGTAAAATGATCTGGCCGTAAAATAGTCGTTACAAGAGAGTCCTTAGGAAGTAGGGTTATTTCGAGACAATACCAAGCCGGCTGAACAAAGCTCTATCCTCGGTCTCTGACGGATTATCAGTCGTCAGAAGGGTTTCGCCGACAAAGATAGAATTTGCGCCCGCCAAGAAGCAAAGGGCTTGGGCTTCATCTGTCATGGTTTCTCGGCCCGCAGAGAGGCGCACATAGGATTGCGGCATGAGGATACGAGCCACGGCGATGATGCGCGCGAAATCTATGGGGTGAACGGGGTCACTATCGCCCAGAGGCGTGCCCGGTACAGGGACGAGGGCGTTAATCGGAACCGACTCTGGCGCGGGGTTTAAATTGGCTAAGGTCAGTAATAGCCCAATACGGTCTTCCGCTTGTTCACCCATGCCAACAATCCCGCCGCAGCAAACTTTCATGCCGCTATCGCGCACAATATTGAGCGTATGTAGGCGGTCTTCAAATGTTCGGGTTGAAATGACGCGGCCATAATCTTCGGGAGAGGTGTCGATATTATGATTGTAATAATCCAGTCCTGCATCCGACAGCCTTTGTGCCTGAGACGGGGATAGCATGCCGAGGGTCATACAGGTCTCAAGCCCCATGGCTTTGACGCGGGAGACCATATCGCAGAGCGCGTCCATATCCCGCTCTTTCGGTTCGCGCCACGCAGCGCCCATACAGAAACGACCTGCGCCGCCCGTTTTGGCTTTATCTGCAGCATCTAGCACAGCGTTCATTCCGATGAGCTTTTCCGCTTTCAGCCCCGTGTCAAAATGTGCGGATTGATTACAATATCCGCAATCTTCCGCGCAGCCGCCTGTCTTGATGGAGAGTAGCTGAGACATCTGCACCGCATTTGGCGCATGATGTTCTCGGTGAATGGTCTGCGCCTGTAAAATCAAATCCATAAAGGGCAGGGCGAAGAGGGCGTCTACCGCTTCGCGGGTCCAGTTTTCAGAACTGGGGTGAGGGACATAATTCTCAGGGAAAGCGCTAGGCGTTTTCTCCGCGCTTGAGGCCTTAGATTTATCAAATAAAATGGTCATGACGGCGCGAGTTCCCCTGATTCCAGAACAGGTTAAATATGGCGCTTATCCGAGACATGCAAATGATAACGCATCACATTATCATTAAACAGGGGAAGTGGTTTTGATCGGGGGCGTGCCGCCTAAAACATGCGCGCGCCAGCGCGGACGCGAATGGCTTGCGGGGCGGGCGGGATGAGCGTTTCAAAAGCGTCTTTGGCCTGTAGGAACGCTGTGACATTTCCATAGGGGGCATCGGGATGAAAGAATTTGGCTTTCTTACGCCATGCGCCACGGATATCACCCTCACGCGCACTCATGGATAGGCCAAGTGTCAGAAGAGCTTGTTGTCGTGTCATGGATACCCCACCTATTAACGCATGTTTGAAATTCATGCTTAATTTTCTCTAATCAAACAGCTAGGCCTTAATAGCTTGCAAATAAGCATGGTTAATTTTTCGTTTTTTGAGTATTTTATGACCAAAACCATTATTCCACCGACCCCGTCCCGCGCGGAATATCTAGATAATGGTCCGCGCGAGATGGATTGGCTTGAGGCCGATGAGCCTATCTCTTTGTTCGAGAAATGGCTGGCAAGCGCAGGTGAGACCGAACCCAATGACCCCAATGCGATGAGCTTGGCCACCGTCGGCAAGGACGGTCTGCCAGATGTGCGGATTGTTTTGCTAAAGAGCCTCAGTGAAGACGGCTTTGTATTTTATACAAATGGAGACAGCGCCAAGGGGCGGCAACTGTCTGAAACGGGCCAAGCCGCGCTCTGTTTCCATTGGAAGAGCTGGCATCGACAAGTTCGTATCCGCGGCGACGTGCAGCCCGTTTCGGCGGAAGCGTCAGATGCCTATTTTGCTCAGCGCGCGCGAGGGTCGCAAATTGGCGCTTGGGCGTCCGCGCAATCTCAAGGCGTTGGGTCTCGTGAGGAGATGGTCGATAGCGTTGAGAGAGTTGAAGCTAAATATAAAGGCCAAGAGGTGCCGCGCCCGCCGCATTGGTATGGGTGGTGCGTTACGCCAAGAGAGATAGAGTTTTGGCAAGACGGCGCCTTTCGGCTGCATGACCGGATATTATTCAAACGGAACGCGGGTGGTGACTGGACGAAAGCCCGGCTTTACCCTTAATAGAGTATAGCAAAGAGAAAGACCTATCGCCCATGGCTAACCTAACTCCCATTAATAAACCGGCAAATGACACGGGCAGTCTACCAAAGGTGAAGGGGGATAGGCGACGCTCGCTTCGCCGCTGGGTGAACCGTCTCACATGGATGACTGTCATTCTAGCTCCCCTCATATTTATCGTCGCTGCGATTGGATATAAAATCGGCGTCATTGATTTGAGCTTTGCCTTCGGGACGTTGAACCAAAAACTCGGTCCAATTGCGCTTGGGCTTTGCGGTGCTACGGGTCTGGCCAGCGTGTTAGGGGCTTTCATTGTAAAGCCCCGAAAGGGATTGCTTCCGGGTATTTTGGGTATCCTTATTACGGTTGTCGCTATGGGGAAACTCCTGTCGATGAAGAAAACGGTGTATGAAAAACTTCCGTTCATTCATGACGTCACAACCGATACGCAAGACCCGCCCGTCTTTGGTGAGATTGTATTGGCCGAGCGCGCGGCTGTTGAAGGCGTAAATGCCGTCGATTACATTGGTAAAAAGGCTCCTGTCTTTAAAAATGAAAAGCCTGTGGGTGAGGAACTTGTTTCTGCGCTGCAGAGCAAAGCCTTTCCAGAAATAGGCCCGCTTATCCTGAGCGATAAGAAGGATGTTGTATTTGGTGAAGCCCTAGCCACCGCAAAATCTATGGGCTGGGCTATCAAAGAGGAAAATCTTGCGGAGGGCCGTATCGACGCAACGGATACGACATTCTGGTATGGTTTTGATGACGATATTACAATCCGTCTTCGCGACGGCAAAGGCGGCGGCACGATTGTTGATGTACGCTCGTTATCTCGTGTTGGCGGATCAGATTTGGGTAAAAATGCAGAGCGCGTTAGCGCGTTTTTACAGCGTCTGGCGCGTTAGCCTAAGCGAGTTGATAGGCTTGACGCAGTCCGTCTAACCCCTCCGCTTTGACGCGGCCTGTTTCGCGCAGATATATCATATGAGACAGTACGGAATGCGCGGCGGCTGGATGC
>CAYWSI010000119.1:0-6224 GCA_964460585.1 uncultured Algimonas sp. | reverse complement strand
TTGGTCTGCCTAATGTTGGCAAATCCACCTTGTTCAATGCGCTGACGAAAACAGCTAATGCACAAGCAGCGAATTATCCCTTCTGTACTATCGAGCCTAATGTGGGCGATGTGGCTGTACCTGAGCACCGCTTAGATACGATTGCGAAAATTGGCGGCTCGGCACAGATTATTCCGGCACGAATGAATTTTGTTGACATTGCAGGTCTCGTCAAAGGCGCGTCGCAAGGCGAAGGTATGGGCAATCAATTCCTCGCTAATATTCGCGAGACGGACGCGATTATCTATGTGCTGCGCTGTTTTGAAGATGAAGACATCACCCATGTTGATGGCCGCATTGACCCGATGAGCGACTTCGATACAATTGAAACAGAGCTTATGCTCGCTGATCTCGAAAGCCTTGAGAAACGCAAGCCGGGGCTAGAGAAAAAGCTAAAGCAAAAAGACGCAGACGCGCTCCAGACCATGCGGTTAATTGAACTTGCCATTGCCGCGCTGGAAGACGGCAAACCCGCACGGACAGTAGAGATTGACGAGGACGATAAGAAAGCTTGGAAAATGCTTCAACTCCTCACATCAAAACCCGTGCTATACGTCGCCAATGTCGATGAAGATAGCGCAGCGACGGGCAATGATTTTTCAGCAAAAGTTCTCGCCCATGCAGACTCCGAAGGCGCGCAGGCCGTTATTATTTCTGCCCAAATCGAATCTGAAATGGCGGTGTTAGAAGATGAAGAACAAGCCGAATATTTAGATGCGATTGGCCTGAGCGAACCGGGGCTAAACCGCCTCATCCAAAAAGGATATGCCCTGCTCGATCTGCGGACCTATTTCACTGTCGGTCCAAAAGAAGCGAGAGCTTGGACATTCCAAACTGGATGGAAAGCCCCGCAATGCGCGGGCGTTATTCACGGGGATTTCGAAAAAGGCTTCATCCGCGCAGAAACAACCGCCTATGAAGATTATGTCGCAAACAACGGCGAGCAAGGCGCCAAAGAAGCCGGCAAGGTCCGCCAAGAAGGCAAAGATTATGTCGTCAAAGATGGCGATATCATGTTATTTAAATTCAACGTCTAACTCCGATGATATCCAGAACAATTTCTTTGCATCCAAATCATATAACGGAAAGTTCAACCCTCAATTTAAGGGTTTAAAAACCATAGCTCATTAAACTACTCGAACAAACCATCGTGGGAATGGTGCTAAACTTGTGTGACTTGTAAAATGTGGAACGTGTTACGACTTTTTCTATGTATAGCATTAACCTGGTGCATAATTGCGACTGCACCGCGCGCATCTTCACAAACTTCTGACCTGATTGTCTGTAATGGCCGGCTGGTCCGGTCTCTCGAATTCTCTAACGGAACATTGACAAGCGGTTCTGCAAATTCAGCAGGGGCCGTTTACAGCTATTCAAATGTTGGAGACGGCGTTGATGCGGAAGTCACCATATTAGGATTCGTCAGTGGTGGATCTTTGGATACCGTTGATAACGACACAGGATTAGTAAATAATTTCCAGCCTGAACTGAATACAACCAATGTTAGTCAGGCGCGGTTTCGATTCTCATTTTTCGAAGCCGGTACAAACACCCCTATCGCAATTGACTTTTCTGCGGCGGCAATTGACGTCGATGGGAATAGAGCTCAGCCAACTCAGGTTGGCCTACGGGAACTTGCGGAATTTGAAGATAATTTTGTTGAATCTCTACGGAGCAACCCCACAGAACTCGTGAGAAATAAGAATGGGAATTTCACGCCGGGCTTTACGCGATTTGAATCCGATACAGACCAATTTGCCCCGGGCATTGATGAAACAGCAACAGCCAACATTGTCACCGTATTCTATACGGATGTGACGACATTCGATTACACAATTGGTACGGTAGGCAATGGCACAGGGACTCGGTTGACATCTCTTAGCTTTGGTTGCCCAAATCTCCAGTCCCCTATTAATGAAATAGAGATTGATGAAGATTTTGGGGATGCACCATTATTGAATTATGGAAACCCAATTCATGTTCTTAACAATAACGTCCGATTGGGCGCGACGAATTCCGGAGATGATGGACCCTATAATGACCCAACTGCAAATGCCGATCTTGCCGATGATGGCATCACTTTCGGTACTTTCGGGCAGAACCAGTCCACAGAAATTATAGCCTCAGTTACAGGGGCCAATGGATATTTACAGGCTTGGATTGATTGGAATAATGATGGCGATTTTGACGATACAGGCGAACAAGTTGC
Organism: uncultured Algimonas sp.; assembly: GCA_964460585.1. Lineage (GTDB taxonomy): Bacteria > Pseudomonadota > Alphaproteobacteria > Caulobacterales > Maricaulaceae > Litorimonas. The sequence goes on along the minus strand of CAYWSI010000119.1, from coordinate 3,976 downwards.
GACAAATGAGCAAGATACGGATAATGACGGGTCAATTACCCTAAATATAACAGCGCCTGTAGATGCGGCCACGACCGAGACCTTTGCTCGTTTTCGATGGTCGACAGCACAAAATTTAGCCTCCAACACAGCTGCATCAGACGGCGAAGTTGAGGATTATCAAATTGGTCCCATTGGGGCCGCCTTTGCTGATTTGACGGCCTCAAAAACTGTAGAAGTCCATGATCCCGGAAATTTAGGTCTTTATATGACCCCAGGGAATGAGGTGATGTATCGTATTACAGTCGTGAATGAAGATACATCCTCTGCGGCAGCCGATGACGTTGATATTCAGGACACTTTACCAGAAAACTTAGTCTTTCTCTCGGCCACAACAACAGGCTTTGTTGGTGGCGCCTTTGGTAATCCCGACTTACCCACAATCAATCAAGATTGCGGTGTCACGCCTTGCATAATCAACTTTGAGGATGGAGTCGTCGAGATTGATACGACAGCCGAAATCCAAGTCATAGCCCGTATCAAATAGGCCCTCTGATAGACTCTTCTGGTCAGGCTAATGTCCTGCAAATTCAATCAATGCCGTAACAGGCACAGCAAGAGCTTCAATACGTTTCGCCCCGCCTAGAGCCGGCAAATCAATAACGAAAGCTGCGCCAACAACATCACATTTTGTGCGCTGTAGTAATTTAATTGCGGCTTCGGCTGTCCCGCCCGTCGCGATCAAATCATCAATCAAGAGAACGCGCTGTCCTTCTGAAACCGCATCAGCATGGATTTGCAGCGTGTCCGTTCCATATTCCAACTGATAGTCTTGCTCATAGGTTTCAAAGGGAAGCTTTCCCTTCTTCCGCACAGGCACGAAGCCAACCCCCAATGTCAATGCGACGGCAGTTCCAAATATAAATCCGCGCGCGTCAATGCCCGCGACAAGATCAATTTCGCCGTCACGAAAAGGAGCCGCTAGCTCACCTACGGCCTGTTGCAGGGCAATAGGGTGCGACAAGAGCGTTGTAATATCCCGGTACATAATGCCCGCTTCCGGGAAGTCGGGAATAGTGCGAATATGGTCTTTCAAAATTAAGTTAGGCATTTACGGCATCCGTCTCTGGTAAAATATGTGTTTCTTGAAATGCGAGAGCTTCCCAATCTAAATAATGCGGATCGCTCATGAGCTCTGAGATATAAACATCTGAGCGGGTTGTGCGCGGCAATCCATAGCTTTCAAACCTTGTTGCAACGGGCAGATAAAACGCATCGGCAATCGTCCAATCATCAAACAAAAATGGCCCATCATGGCGCCCGAGTAAATCATCCCACATCGCTGAAATTTCAGCGGCTTCCATGAGGCAGTCGACTGGCATCGGGCCTTGGGTGCGGCGGCGCAGGTTCATCGGGGCTTCGCGGCGAATGGCCTCAAAGCCGCCATGCATTTTCTTGACGACAGCCTTAGCTTCAGCCCACAATGCCTCATCCTTCGGCCAGAGATTTGGAACAGCCTTGGCGCAAAATTCAGCAATAGCGAGACTATCGGGAATGACCTGTCCATTCACGTCGAGGACTGGCACCGTGCCCGCATCGCTGATTTTCAGAAGCGCGTCCTTATATCCCGGCACATCCAAATCAATCATCACGGATTGGAACGGTAATTCAGTCTTTCGCAAGATTTGCCACGCCCGCAAAGACCATGATGAATAATTATAATTTCCAATATAAAGCGTGAGATTAGACATCAATATCCCATAAATTTTAGTGCGGCGAGAAGCTGCGGTTTCTCGGTTGAAAAGCCTGATCTCACCCAAAGCGCCTCAAGTGCCTTGAGCGCTTTGCCCATAGCGGGTCCTGTGGGAACACCGACATCCGTTAAATCCCTACCCGTCAACGGGAAAATCGGAACCTCCCACTCCATCGCAAGCGCCGCTAGCGCCATCCAGCGTGCAGATTGAATAGGGTCCGTCTCCCCCGCTGCGCGCAGGCGCGTACGGTCATAAATGACAGATTTGCCTGATTTATAAATGGCGGCCAATTTATCACGCTCCGCCATATCCGTAGATAATTGCGCGTCGTCATCGGCCCAACCGCGTAATCTACTGGTTTCCAGCTTGCTCATTTTCAACCGTTTGGCCAGTAAAGCCATCTGCAGAGGCTCCCGCGCACTCATCGCCATAATCCTTAGAAGCGGATCCGGCGCAATCCCTTCCCGCGTCTCAAGCTTCACCAAGGCTTCAAGACCATCGACATTATTGGCTTCGGGGAAGACGGTTTCTAATATGCCATTCGTCAGCATGATATGACAGGCGCGGACAGGATTTGGCGCAGAGAGGAGCTTCTTCATCTCCATCCAAATGCGTTCAACCGAGAGTTTCTTGATGCCATTCTGATGTTCTCGGCACGCTTTCAAAGACGCCGCATCAACTTTCTCTTGCCCGCCATACCACGCCAAAAAACGGAAGAAGCGCAGGATGCGCAAGTAATCTTCACGCACGCGGTCCTCCGCTCGGCCAACAAATCGAAACTTACGGGATTTCATATCCGCCAGCCCCTGTCCTGTCGGATCAAAAACACGGCCTGATAAATCGGCATAAAGCGCATTTATCGTCAGGTCGCGGCGCTGGGCGTCTTCGGCCCAATCTGTTGTATAAGCGACGGTCGCACGGCGGCCATCCGTTTCAACGTCTCGGCGCAGGCTCGTAATTTCATAAGGCGTTCCGTCAATCACAGCCGTCACCGTGCCATGCTCTATGCCCGTGGGCACATAACGAATTTTCGCGGTGTCCAATGCGGAGGTGACGGCCTCGGGGTCAAGCTGGCAAGCTAGGTCAATATCACCGACGGGCTCATTCCATATTGCATTTCTCACGCAGCCGCCGACAAATCTCAGACTGCCTGCTGGCAGAGCCGCAAAAAGGTCGAGAACCTCCGCAGTTTGCATCCAAGGCATTTGGTCTGCATTTAAATTCATGCTCATTCGCACCTCATAGCCTACAGGCCTAACGCGTCCATCTCTTTGCGCCCGAAACCGTAATATTGTTTTGGGTAAGGTTCAATTTCAACCTGACTTGCCCGTTGCCTTAAGGTCAACCAATTTCGGCCAAATGTCGGCTCAGGCGGCATTGGATGATAGGCAGAAAAATTAAGAGCCTCTTGGGCATCCACAAATGTCCAACCCTCTGATTTCAAAGCCAGTAAAACATCCTTCAAGAAATGACCGTTCAAAATATTATGATGCATCAAGGTCAAATGCGGCAGCGACTTAAACCCTAAGGCTTGTGCAACGCCGTCCCAATGATTGGCCAGCGTAACACACATCTCGACATAATAATCCCGATAGGGCGTCAAATCCGTATTAGGATTAGCCTTTAATGCAGTTTGTAAGCGACCGGACGTAAACCAATCGACACTATCAATGGTAACGGGGGCATTGCGTAATCCCAAGTCGTCCAAGACATCAAATAATTCGACTTGCTGTTCGCGGTCACGCCCATCATCCAAATAGGGAAAACGGAAAAAGTCGGCCGTTCCTGCTAGTCCATCTAAATAAGACTTATTTTTTCTGATATTGGCCAGATATTCAGCTGTCTCAGTTTCATTAGCATGTGGATGTGACCACGTATGGTTGGCAATCAAATGACCTGCGTCGAGCCAATCTTGAACCACGCGTTGTCCCCAATCAGAGATCACGAAACTCCCGGTTACAAAGCCCGCCGCTTTGTGGCCCACCGCATCTAAGGCGCCTAGAATATTCTTATGGCGGCTTTGTTGATTGAGCCCAATATCAAATCCTAATTGAAAATCATCTATTGTGATGGCCATGCGCTTCTTATGTTGTTTTGCGCCTAAGCCAAGTTCTGAACAGGCGGACAGCGCGGCTAGGCCCGCCAAAAACATGCGCCTATCCATCATGTCTCAAATCCTAATTGCCAGAGACGATAAATCGTCATCGCCGTCATGCCCCATATATTCCGATGACGGCCATCGG
>CAYWSI010000118.1:0-6311 GCA_964460585.1 uncultured Algimonas sp. | reverse complement strand
CGGCATGGTTAATGAGACCTTCGTAAACTTTGAAAACCTCACAGGCTCTGTTGGTGATGACAACCTGACAGGAGACTCAGCGGCTAACGTGCTGAACGGTGCGGAAGGCGATGATACGCTCACAGGCGGCGGCGGAGCAGACACGCTCATCGGCGGCGAGGGCGACGACATCCTTGTTGGTGGCGGCGGCACTGATATCATTGATGGCGGCGCAGGTATCGACACGAACTCTTTTGAAGGTATCGGTCTCGGCGTCACAGCTACGCTCAATGCTGACGGAACAGGTACAGCCGATTATGGCATGGTCAATGAGACTTTCACGGGCATTGAAAACCTAACGGGCTCTGACAATGATGACGTATTAATTGCCACAGGCGCAGCGGCCAACACAATCTTCGGCGGCGCGGGCGATGATATCATTGCTGGCGGCGGCGGAACCGATATTCTGGACGGCGGCGACGGTAACGACACCAACTCCTTCGTCGGGATTGGCGGCGATGTAACCGCGAGCCTTGCGACTGGCACAGCATCATACGGCATGGTCAATGAGACCTTCGTGAACTTTGAAAACCTCACAGGCTCTGTCGGCGACGATAATCTGACTGGCGATGCAGGTGCAAACGTGCTGGAAGGCGCGGAAGGCAATGACACGCTCTCAGGCGGTGCAGGTAATGATACCTTGGATGGTGGTGATGGTTTCGACACTGTCACGTTCCTTGATGTTGCGGATAATATTTCCGTAACGGATAATGGTGATGGGACATTCACGGTAAGTTCCGCTCTGGATGGCGTGAATACGCTCAGAAATGTTGAAAGCCTTCTCGACAGTACAGGTGCCGTCATTGACTTCGATCTCACAGATACAGTGTCGAGCGCGACATCATCGGCTCCAGTGTCTTCTGTGAGCCTGTCTACGTCTCCATTATTTGAAGACCTCAGCGCCTCTGATGCACTCTTTGATGAGACAACATCATTTGAAACAGAGGCGGAATTTGTCGGAAATAACGATGTCTTCGAAGACGACTTTGTCGATTTCGTAGCTATTCCTGACATGTTTGAGGTTGCCTAGTTTCCCCCAAAATTAGGTCACCTTTCTGGCGCGCACCCGTTCACTCTCTCGCAGGGTGCGCGCCTAAAATAGAAACGGCCCCGTGTCTTGACTGGACATGGGGTCGTTTTTTTTGAACCAAACGCTCTCTCTATTCGACATATAAATATAACGACCTTTGGCAAAGGTCATGTGCGAGAGAATAGTTATGGCAAATAAAACAAACGCCCAAAAACCAAAGTCGATAGGCTTAATATCTTGGTTTGTTGCGATGCATCGGGAATTGCCTGGATATATGTTTCCGATCTTAGGGTTCTCTCTCGTTAGCAATATTCTTTTGCTCGTTTCGCCGCTTTATATGTTGCAGGTTTATGATCGTATTTTGACGTCTGGGTCGCGCGATACGTTGATTTGGATTACATTAATTTCTGTCTTCCTACTGGCGATTTATGGCGCTGCAGAAGCGGGACGTCGTAGGGTCTGCGGGATTGCAGCAGAACAATTAGACGAAATTTTATCAGAGCGCGTTTTTTCTCAATTTGATACGCAACCGAATGCGGGTGGACGTCTACCGAATGATTTACGGGTGTTGTCTAGGATACGTGGTTTTTTCCAAAATCAAACAGTTCTTCCATTCTTTGATCTTCCATTTGCGCCTTTCTTTCTGCTTGTCATGTTTATGATCCATCCAATCATTGGGTCACTGGGTTTAATTGGCGGATTGATACTACTGGCTGTCGCTATCAGCGCCGAGCTAACCAATCGCCAAACAACGGATGAAGCCAGTTCGCACACCTCGCGCGCATTTGTTCTTGCCACAGGTCTGTCCCGGCAGCGGTCTGCCATCGTGTCTATGGGTTTGACGAGCGGGGCTTTGAAAAAATGGAGACAGGTCAAATCTGAGGCCCGTGACTTAAATATGAAAGCGGGTGCGCGGGAAGGCGGCTTTACGTCTCTCACGCGGGCAGGACGCCAAGTTCTTCAAATTTTAATCTTAGGTGCCGGCGGGGCTCTCGCGATTAGTCAGCAAATTAGTCCGGGTGCGATTGTGGCTGGGTCTATCATTCTCTCGCGTGCCTTGGGACCGATTGATCAAATTGTTGGAAGCTGGAGAGGTATTGCAGCCGCGCGGCAAGCTTGGAACCAATTATCTGATGCGATTGCGACACCGCCCGCATCTGAAGCTTTTACGCCTCTGCCGCGCCCAGAAAGCAAATTGGAATTAGAACGTTTATGCGTGAAGATTCCAGGGCAATCTGAACCGCTTATACGCCCTTTTGGGTTGCGAACGTCAGGCGGGCATATAACTGCTGTTTTAGGCGGAAATGGTGAAGGAAAAACAACGCTGCTACAGACGTTAGCAGGCGCATATGTCCCGCATTCAGGTGCTGTTAAATTGGGGGGGCGCGATCTTCACAAATGGGCTGTCGAAGACCGAGGGCAGTATATTGGTTATGTTCCGCAATCCATTGAGCTCTTACCCGGTACAGTCGGTGAAAACATAGCGCGCATGACGGATGCAGCGTCTGAGGAGATCATTGAGGCCGCGAAAAAATCTGGCGCGCATGAGATGATTTTAGGACTACCTAAAGGATATGAAACTCAGGTCGGAACACCCGGTATTGGTGGGTTGTCCGCAGGGCAACGCCAGCTTGTTGGATTGGCGCGTGCCGTTTTTAGAAACCCTGTTCTTATAATCCTAGATGAGCCTACGGCTAATTTAGATCCTGCAGCGGTTCATAGGACCGTCAGTCATTTAAATAATTTGGCCAAATCCGGAACGATTATCATTGCCGCAACACATGACATCAAACTCATCCAAGCCACATCGAGCGTACTTGTCGTGAAAGAGGGCGGGGTTATGTCCGCAGACACACGGCGTTATCTTGAGGCGGTTAATCCCAAAAACAAAACTTTGAAGGCGGCGAATAAAACCACCTCGCTACACGCCATAGGAGTCAGCTCATGAAAAGTTTATCACCTTTAAAAGATCGCCTTGTCCTGAAAATGGCGGCTATTTGTGTCATCGGCTTTGGCGGGTTTATCGGTTGGGCCTCTCTTGCACCTTTGGAAGAAGGCGTTGCGGCAATTGGCCAAATTGTTGTCGAAGATAACCGTCAAGTCGTCCAACATTTAGAAGGCGGTATTGTAGCTGAAATTCTTGTCCGAGACGGGCAAATGGTCAAAGCAGGCGATACGCTTATGGTTTTGCAGGAGACGGCATCGCTGTCTAATCGCGACCAAGTTGTTCAGGAATATGGAGCCTTAGCCGCGTCTGTTGCGCGTCTCAGAGCTTTGCAAACGCGTGCAGAGGCTCCAGATTTTTCTGCGCTTGATGGGCTGGATTTAGGGCAAGATGAACGCGCCGAAATTGAACGCCGAGAGAAAGGGCAGTTCAAACAGCAACGCGCCTCTCTCACGGCTGATATCGCCGTGCTCTCTGCGCGTATTAAAGCCAGCGAAGGTATTCAAACCGCACGGGCAGGACAAATAGACATTGCTAAAAAAGCCCTCGCATCTGCGAAGGATGAATTGGACGTGATTGGGTCGATGTTTGAACAGCAATTAGCGCGCCGCGATCAAGTGACAGCGGCTGAACGCTTGGTAGCGACATTAGAAGGCGACATTGCGAGTCTTGATTCACAACGCGCAGATCAGGCTGCAAATGTTCTCGATCTTCGCGCCCAAATTTCTCAATTACGGGCTCAAGCGGCGGAAGATATTAGTACGCAATTACTTGTTACTTCAGGTGAATTGTTGGCCGCAGAAGAAAGTCTCAATGCTGCGCAAGATGTTTTGGACCGTTCCGTTATCTTTGCGCCCGTAGACGGGGAAGTCTTGAATTTAGCTGTGTCGACAATTGGCGGCGTGGTCAGGTCTGGGGAGACAATCATGGAAATTGTCCCGCAAATTTCAACGGTAACAGCCTCCGTGCAGATTTCACCTGCGGATCGTTCCGCCATTAATGAGGGGCAAATTGTTAGAACCCAATTTTCATCTTACAAGGGCTGGCAAGCGCCGCGCTTGGCAGGCGAAATTGTCGGCGTCAGCGCGGATTTAAAAACCGATCCGATAACCTCTGCAACATATTATGAAGCGCGCGTTCGCGTACCAACATCTGAGATGGCGCGCACAACGGGTGTTGAAATCCGCCCCGGCATGCCTGTCGATGTTTTCATTTTTTCGGGACGGAGCCGCACGTTGTTGGATTATCTTATTGAGCCGCTTGGCGAGTCGCTCTTTCGTGGATTGCGGACCGCTTAAGGGTTGATGAGATGTTACGTATTGTAAAATCCTTTAGCGCTGCGCTGACTGTAATATCTACAGTTTTCGTGACCACGCCGGCAATGGCCCAACAAATTAGCGAACTGCAAACATGTATGTCTCTAAGTGATGCGATGTCTCTTTCTGCAGCACGTGATCCTGAGGTTTTAATCGCAAAAGCAAGTGAACAGGATGCAGATGCTGAACTCATTGAGGCACGGTCTCTTTATCGCCCGCAAATCAGTGCTTTTGGACGTACAGGGTTTGGTGAAACAGGCGCAGTTGATAATAGTGTTTCAAACCAAGTCGGCATTCGAGCTTCGCAACGCATTATTGATTTTGGGGATGCGAAATATGCCCGCCGTGCTGCACGAGCAAATGTTGAGGCGAGCACCAACGACACAGCACAAGCTAAAGCGCAAGCCGCTTTGGAAACAGGTTTGTCATGGCTAGAATTGAAAGAATCGCGTGAACAAATTGAACTCACGCAAGCTCGGCGGGATTATTTTTCCCGTCAGGTTGACGCGGTTGATCGTGCGCTTGCTCAGGGCGGGGCGACGCGGACAGAGCGGGCTTCCGTTGCGTCGCAATTGGCAGATGCGGAAGGGTTCGTTTTAGAGTTAGAGTTCCGAAGAGACCGTGCGAAAACACAAATCACGATTGATACTGGACGTTCCGATAATCCATGTTCTGGCGATGATTTTCTGGAAACAAAGTCACTTCCACTTGAGAGTAAAGCCTTCGCGATAGATTTAGCTTTGTCGAAAAACCCGCAAATTATTGCTCTTCGTAAAAGGTCTGATGCGTTAGAGGCAGAGCGGAAACGACAATCTCGCTCTCGTTTGCCGATTATTGACCTCGTTGCGACAGGGTCATACTCATCTTTTAATCGCTTCGATAATTTCGAATTTCGTGACAGAGTCGGTGTTGATGTATCTGTCCCTCTATATTCCGGAAATACCCTAAAGGCTGGAAATCAAAGAGCCAGAGCGCGCCTTTCAATTTCCCAAAATCAAACGCTAAATATTGAACGTCAATTACAAGAGAATATTGAAATTTCAATTCGCAGGATTGAATCTTTGAGTAACCAACGAGAGGCCCGCGAAGAAGTCGAGACGCAAACGCGCCTTCAATTTGAAGCCGCTGAAATCGAACAAGGTGCGGGCACGCAGACTTTGAGAGATTTGATTGAAATTCGGTTGGAGTATGAACAAGCTGGACTTGCAACCATTCGTACACGCTTTGACCTCATGCGCGAACGGTTAAATTTAATGTCATTAACAGCTCAAATTTTAGAGTCAGGAGTATAATCTGGCGGAGGCTAGACTTTATCCAAATGCTAAAAAGACGAGAGAGTTTCATTGGACGTCTCGACGCCGCGTTCGATCAGGCTTGCTATATCCTCAATCCTAATCGAGTTTGAAGCTCTTACCCACGCTGGCGCCAATTGTTACCCTGTCAGAGACTTTCTTTTCTAGGCCTGCGCGGTAACGGCCGACGGGGGAGAGGTCCTCGAAAACCTGATTGTCGAGCGCGGCGCGGTCTTGGGCCACGCCGACACCTGCGGAGACAAAGGGCGTCCAGTCGGTGTCTTTATCCCCTTCCAGCCGCGCAATCACATCGGCATAGGCGCCTAATTGGCGAAATTCCGCATCGTCTGTCTGCGCTAATCCGTTCAGCTCGGAGAGATTACCTTGGCCAAAACGCGCCTGTGCGGAGAGCGCTCCGCTGAGGCTTATATTCTCACGCCGCGCGAGTTCACGTTCGGCTCTGACTCCAAAGTCGAGAGTCGTGACATCGTCGAGGGTCAGAACGGAGCTCTTGTCACTTAGGGTGACAGAGTCTGTATAGGATCCGCCTAGCTCCCAAGATGTCTCAGTCTGCCCGCTCTCGAATTTGGGGGGCTCGATTTGTGATATATCGATTTGCGAAACCTCTATCTCTGATGTGTCTATCGGGGGCGTCTCAGTGTCTGCGTCTTGCGCGAAAGCGGGCGCGC
>CAYWSI010000117.1:0-6319 GCA_964460585.1 uncultured Algimonas sp. | reverse complement strand
GCCGCGAAATTTTGTGATAGTTCGGATGATATTCGCGCAGTCATCATCACAGGGTCCGGACGGTTTTTCTGTGCCGGCGGGGATGTCAAAGAGATGTTTGACCAAGGCGATGCGGTTGGGAGCGCAATTAAAAATCTGGCCGATGATCTTCACATGGCTATCTCAACGCTCTCCCGCATGAAAAAACCCGTCATCATAGCGGTGAATGGTATCGCCGCAGGCGCGGGTTTCAGCCTCGCAATCTCAGGCGATATTGTTATTGCGGCTGACACGGCGGGGTTCACAATGGCCTATACGAAAGCGGGGCTGAGCCCCGATGGAAGCTCGTCTTATTTTCTACCGCGATTAGTGGGTCTGCGCCGCGCGCAGGACCTCATGTTCACCAACCGCACATTATCCGCGCAAGAGGCGCTAGACTGGGGATTGGTAACGAGACTGGCGCCCGCAGATAATCTGATGTCCTCCGCTTTAGGGATTGCGCAAACCCTCGCGGCAGGCGCGGCGGGGTCAAATGCAGCTGTCAAAGCGCTACTCTTGAGCAGCTTTAATAATTCTCTCGAAACGCAAATGGAACTTGAAGGCCGCATGATTTCAGCCAACGCCGCCTCGCCCGATGGGCGAGAAGGCATCAGCGCCTTTGTCGAAAAACGCCCGCCGAAATTTTCCTAATTATTTGTGGTAGAATTAAATCGCAAATCTTATGCCCTCCGCGACGGCACGCTGTCTGCTTTGCATTTTGGTAATCCCGCAGACCCCGTACGCCTCGTTCTACTTCACGCAAATGGGTTTAACGCGCAGAGCTATCGCGCTGTTTTAGAGCCATTGGGCGTACATGCCATTGCTTTTGATATGCGCGGACATGGACATAGCCGCGGACTGCCGCAACCAGAGGACATGCCAAATTGGCATATATTCCGAGATGATTGCGTCGAGTTTTTTGAGCGATATTTACCAGATCTAACTAACGGCCCCGTGGTTTTAGCCGGGCATAGTTTCGGGGGAGTGACTGCGATTTTGGCCGCGCCATTTGTGAAAAATAGTCTGTCTGGATATGTGGGATTTGATCCCGTCATGATCCCCTTTATTTTTCGCCTAACGTCTATCTTGCCTGGCGGGCGGGCCTATATGAAACAGCGCATTTCCATTGCGCGAAATGCGGGCCGCCGAAAATCTGAATTCGAAAGCCTCGAAGCTGCCTTTGCCCGCTGGCAAGGACGAGGTGCTTTTAAATGCATAGCAGATGACGTGCTTCGAGATTATATTTCTGGCGGCTTAATTGAGCGCGAGGACGGGGTGTGGGAATTAGCGTGTGCGCCGAAATGGGAACAAGCCATCTTTACGGCGCAATGGCATAATCCCTTCAAAGCCGCCCGCGCCCTGCCCGATAATTCAAGATTTGTCTTCGCAGGCGGTAAGTATCCCGTTTCAACTCAAGGCTCACGCAGCGCCCTGAAAAAAGCGCAGCCCAATATTGACGTGGAATTTAAGGCGGAACTAGGTCATCTGTTCCCCTTCATCCAACCCGAATTTGCGTCCCAAGTTTTGAAAAATGTCCTAGACGCGACTTAAGGCTTTACGTCTTTTAGAAACCCCTTTTCCAAAACCGTAATTTCAGTCTTCGTCATTTTAATTAATTTGCGGGCTTTCAAATCAAATTTACAACCGCTGGCTTCCATCGACACCCAGCTTAATCCGCTCACGGGGTCGACAACATTATGGACGAGCTCGCGTGTATAGGCATTGGCGCGCGTCAGAGCGGGTAGATAAACATAGGCATCACCGCGCCGTGGGTAGCGGTGAATAACGGCGCGCATTTCAAGCAAGGCTCCGCTTTTCCCGCTTTCATGATAGGCAGGGTCGTCAAACTCTGGCCACCCTTCACGGAACCACCCAACTGTTGAGGTTGTTCGGCCAAAAAATCCGCCCATCGTCACGCGGTTGGTAATATCCAATTCGGACGCGCCAAAAACACCTGCGCCCACGACCTTCGCGCGCGCGGTTTCTAATTCACTTAAGCTCATCCCTTTAAAAGGGGCATCGGTGTCAATATTTCGGGCCTTTGCCGGGGCGGGTAAACTGACAGTGAATTGAGAGATATTTTCACGCACGCGCTTTGGCCATGCAAAGACGCGGTCTTCGGGCAAATAAACATGTTCCACAGTTTCCACCATGGTCGCCGCAATGCGTCCGTCACGGTGAGTCATGACATGGCAAAGCCGTGCAGACGTCTCGCCTAGGTCTAAAACGCCAGAGTCAATACGCAATGGATCACCGGGCCGGGCTTCGCCTTGATATTTAATATGAATGTCCCGTACACGGACGGTGCTGACAACGCCTTGATGATAGGCGCGCGGCAATCCCAGTCTGATAATGAGGCCGCGCCGCGCCTCATCTGTTTTGTGAATATAGTGACGCATATTCATATGCCCCAAATCATCACATTCCCAAGCCGAACATTCGCCAGCCCACGTCAGGGTAAAATCAGCTAACCTCTCTTTTGGCAAAACTTAAGCCGCGCAATTGTGGCAAATGCCATAATGCTCCACCACAGACCGCGTAATCGCAAAGCCGTCTGGTTTACATTCAGCATGATCATGGGCGTGGCGTTCTTCAACGCTGTGGCATGTTTCGCAGATGAAAAATTCTGCAAGATGCCGATGAGACCCATCACCGTGATCATGGAGATGATCATGAACATGATTATGATCACAGGCGATAAAAGCATTTAAAGCTTCAACGCGGTGAATAAGCCCGTGCCGAGAGAGAAACTCTAACGCGCGGTAAACTGTTGGCGGTTTCGGACTGCCAACATCAGGTTTCAATCGCGCCAAAAGGTCATAAGCTTTAACGGCTTTTCCATCCTCAATAACCAATTCCAAAACATGCGCGCGCAAAGGCGTAAAGCGCTCATTCGCGCCCTCCACGATGGCCCGCGCTTGCTCTATACGCTCGGCAAGCGAAAGTTCGGGGTGATCCATATGAGCTGTCTTATCCATAAATACTTCTATAGGAGAATGCAGTGGGACGGTTCAACAGCAATCCGGCGTTGAAGTTGCTCTTTCAGTCAGCTATGTGCGCGGCTTAGTTTTTTAATGTGCGGAGTTGTATCCGCTAAAGAGGGAAAAATCATGGCCAAAAAAGATGACGCCAAGACACAAACTGTCTCTGGCAATGTGCTATTTTACGAAAAACCCGTGCCACTGACTAAAGATAATCATGCAAAATACGGCGTCAAACAGGTTGCTAAGCCATTTGAATTTATGGCGAAACAGCATTTTGTACCTTTAACAGCCCCAGAATTTGGTGCCGCCTCTGCCTCCATGCCAATTATTTTCGCAGGAGAAGAAAGAGCCCCTCTTGCCGTTATGGGTATTCGCGGCGGTGAGAATCTTTTCGTGAAAAATGGCAATTATGATGTTGATTTTTATTTGCCAGCCTTCGCGCGCCGCTATCCTTTCGTCTTAGCTGGCGACAATGCCAATGATCGCTTCGTGGTCTGCATCGACGAAAAAGCGGAATGTGTGACGAATAAAAAACCTGAGCAAATGTTCTTTGATAAAGAAGACACATCGCAATATACGAAAGAAGCCTTCCAGTTCCTGCAAAACTTTGAACGGGACCGCCGGGCCACACAAGTGATGGTCGATGAATTTAAGGCCCTCGACTTATTCGAATCCAAGGAAATGAATTTCCAAGGCAATAATCCTGATGGAACGCCTGCACCGCGTCAAAAAATCGCGGATTACTTTGCGATCTCAGAAGAGAAGTTAAAGACTCTTCCGGCTGACAAACTCGCAGAGTTGACCAAGAATGGTTATCTCGCTGTCGCTTATGCGCATCTTATTAGTCTCGGAAACTGGCAACGTCTGGTCAATATGACTTTGCGCCTTTCAAATGAGACGGCCTCTGCCTAAGACGCTCAAACGTCGACGAAATTTTAACCCGCCTCTTGAAGGCGGGTTTTTTTATGTAAAAAATTTCGCGTCGATCTGTCATTTTTTGACACCAGACAAATTTGGACGCACACTCTAGCTCACAGAAGTTGGAGCCGCTCTTATGTCATTATCTCGTCGTCATTTATTACAATCCGCCTCGGCATTAGGCGCCTTAGGCCTGATAGGCTGCTCGGAGACAAGTGTTGCACCCGCCACTTCAAATACAGCAAATATCGCAGCGCAATCCATATTAGATAGCGCCAAAAATTTCATGCTGAACACTTATCCTGAAACCGCAACATCTATGGGGATTGATAAAGATGAATATTCTGCGCTGCGGGCCAAACTCATGGACCGCTCATTAGAAGGGCAGGCAAATATTACGAAACAAACCCGATCGCTTTCGGCGCAATTAGCTGACGTAAAAACAGAGGAACTCACACCCGAATTGGCGCTAGATATAGAGGTTGTGTCCGCTGTATTTAAGCGCGCCTCAGATGGGTTTGATTTTCCTTACGGCGATATGGCCTTATTAAATTCCAATTGGTCCTATCGAAATAGTCCTTATGTTGCCGCGCAAAATACGGGGGCTTTCATTGAAATTCCGAGCTTTTTAGATTCCTCCCATACGATCGACTCTGAGGGAGCCGCCGAAGATTATCTCTCCCGTATGAGCGGTTTTGCGGGGCAATTAGACGGAGAAACTGACCGCATAAGACGCGACGGCGAACAAGGCATGATCTTGCCTGATTTTCTCTTGGCCAAAACAATTAGCCAATTAAAAACAGCCCGTTCGCAAGCCCCGAAAGAGTGGAGCATCGTCAAATCCCTAACCTCGCGAGCAAGCGAATACGGATCATTTGAAAGTGACGCGATTCGCATCGCGGCAGATGAAATTGGTCCCGCAATAGACCGCCAGATTGCGGCTCTAAATGCGCTTGGGCCAAAGGCCAAACCTGAAGCGGGCGTTTGGGCAAGGCCCAACGGCAAGGCCTATTATGATTGGGCGCTCGGCGCAGGCACAACCACCAACCTAAGCGCCGATGAAGTGCATCAACTCGGCCTAGACCAACTCAAAGAGCTTCACGCGGAGATGGATCCGATTTTGCGTGACTTGGGATATAGGGATGGCGGTGTTGGACAGCGCATGGCCGCCCTCGCCGAAGATCCACGCTATCAATTTGCGCCAGGCGATAAAGGCCGCGCGGAGATTATGAGCTTTATTGAAAATGTCATCACGGATATTCGGGGGCGGATGCCGCAAGCTTTTGAAACGCTTGTGCCCGGTTTCTTGGAAGTCACGCGAATTGACCCCTCAGTCGAAGCCGGCGCGCCCGGCGCTTATGGCGGGGCGGGCTCTGTGGACGGGACAAAGCCGGGACATTTCTGGATCAATTTGCGCAGCACGGATTTACATACGAAATTTGATCTCGCTGATTTGACCTATCACGAAGCTATTCCGGGTCATGTCTGGCAGGGTGAGTATACATTTAAGCAATCGCTTATTCGCTCCATGCTGGCTTTTAACGCCTATTCAGAAGGCTGGGCGCTCTACGCGCAGCAAATCGCGGCAGAACTTGGCGTTTATGAAAATGACGCGGCTGGGCGATTGGGATATTTACAATCCTTGGGCTTTCGCGCCTGCCGCCTCGTTGTCGATACGGGGCTACATGCGAAGGCGTGGACCCGCCAGCAAGCCAATGAATGGTTTGTTGAAAATAATGGCTCTAACCCTGACGCCGTGCGCGGCGAAATTGACCGTTATTGCGCGTGGCCGGGACAAGCTTGCGGCTATAAGGTTGGGCATATCGCGATTAATCGGTTGCGCGATAAGGCGGAAAGTCAATTAGGCGATAAATATGATTTCCGCCGCTTCAATGACGCCGTTCTTCTCGGCGGCGCTGTTCCGATGACCGTCCTAGACCGCATTGTTGATGATTATATTGCGCGCGATTTATAGGAGGCTCTCGGCGCTCTCACACCGAAGTGACACGACTTGAATACACATTCATCTCGCGTTCACCTATGTAGTAGGTCAGCAAGGAGTCAGACGATGACGAATTTAATTGATACCTACCTGTTGAAATCTGGAATGCCAGCTGAAGAGCTCTGCATTATTGGCCGCGCCAAACGCGCCTTTTATTATTATGGTATGATGGTCTTAGCGGCCAGTGGCCTGACGCTTTTGGTCCTCGGCCTCACGCGTATTATCAACTAGGCGCCCAGTCCCGCCGCGTCTTATAGGTAAATTGGCCGCGATCATTGCGGCGGCGGCTAATGATGCCGCGCGCTTTTAAACAATTTAAATGCGCCACAGATTCCCCGACCGCCATTATCCGGTTGCTATCATTAATTTCGCGGCGAAATAAAACCGAATAAACTTC
>CAYWSI010000116.1:0-6356 GCA_964460585.1 uncultured Algimonas sp. | reverse complement strand
GTATCAATTGACCTATAATTTGCCCGCTCACTGCGAATCTCCTAAGGACTGGTGGCCAGTGGCCTTGAACTTTTCAGTTTGTGCTCCGACACTGCCGCCAGATGCCAAACCCATTCGAAATCGTTGAATATATATTTTTCGTGAAAGCATTTTCCACTACGCTCGTTTTGTTAATTCAGCCGGCCGCGCGTTAAGACTCTTGAACGTTGTCACGACCAGATTCGCGAACTCTGGATCGTTTATGTTATGCGGCACTCTGATAATCTGACGCTGACTTGTCTGAATCGTCGTCTCTTCAATCGCTGTAAACAGCGCTTCATCAGCGCTGGGGTTCCAAAAAGCCTGGCCAGGTGCATCCAGCATGGATACACCACCGGTATTCAAATAGAAGCGCACGGGACTAGCGATTCGATTGAGTTTTTTGCCAATGAATTCGCCTATCTGTCGGCATTCATCTTCCGTGGTGCGCATTAAGGTGATGTGTGGATTATGCTCATAAAATAAACGTCCGGAAAAACGCTCAGGCACGGTGTCCGGCGCATTGAAATTAACCATATCGAGCGCGCCGCAAGCGCCTATATAGGCTTTAGCGGATTCGGAGAACACATCAAGGCGTGTTTCATCAGCGGCAAATACACCGCCGACTACCATGTCGGCGATTTCGGTTGTGGTGAGATCAAGTACCGCGTTCAGCTGACCGCTTTGCATTAACTTTTCCATCGAGCGACCACCGGTACCGGTGGCATGGAATGTCAAACAGTCGTAGAGCGTTGACAATTGTTCTGAAACCATTGAGACACAGGGAGTGGTAACACCAAACATCGTCAAGCCAATCGCTGGTTTATCTTCTGGCGATTCTTCGGCCTCGATTGGTTTTGCCGCCATTCCAGCAATCGCTTTTGCGGCGTTTTTAAGAACAACCCGCGTAATCGAATTGAGTCCCTGGACATCTGCAACCGAATGCATCATCACCATATCGGATGAACCGACATACTGTGCGGTATTGCCAGATGCTATCGTCGATACGATGAGTTTGGGGATACCTACGGGCAACAGACGAAACGCGGGGGCCACTAGTGCGGTACCGCCGGAACCACCGGCCGCGAGTACGCCTGCTACATCTTGGCGCTTTGCCATCCACCGTTCAAAGGCCAATGTCATTCCAGCGACGGCACTGCCCCTATCGCCAGTAAATACGCCACTGGCCCCACGTGGATGAAACGAGGCAATTGTATTGGGCGTCACTTCAGATCCGGAAGGCTTACCCGATGTGGACAGGTCAACTATTTGTACCCTGATACCTGCGGCGCGAACGATATCGCGCATATAGTGAAGTTCATCGCCCTTGGTATCCATCGTTCCACAGATGTATACCGTATTGCCTCTTCCAGTGAAGCGACTCGCCGGTGCTGAATTGATGCCGTCCGTGCGATCAATGTCTGTTACCGTTCTGGCAGTTTGCGCGATGATGCGCGCCGGTACCATCGGGGTCCAACGATCGGGCAATTCGGGATTTGACAGATAGACTTTTTTAACAACAGACCGCGCCTGTGTATTCAATTCAGAGGATGAGCTTTGGGCGCTGTCCGTCTCCGAATCGTCATGGGCATGTCGGCCAACGCCGAGCAATGACTGTTGCAATTCCTTGTCAGCGGCAATCAACGAAGAATCCATGATGCGGTTGATGCGGCCGTTGATCATGATCGCCACCTGTTCTGCAACAGAACAGGCGACACCGATGTTTTGTTCAATGATAAGAATATCCATATTCGCATCGCGCGCCAGATAGCTAAGCATTTCCGCAACCTGACTGACGATGACAGGGGCCAATCCCTCGGTAGGCTCGTCCATCAATAACAATTTAGGGTTCAGCAATAAAGCGCGCCCGATAGCCAGCATCTGTTGTTCGCCACCCGAAAGCTGCCCGCCTCCGTTGTTCTTGCGTTCTGCCAATCGTGGGAAAACCGTATACACACGTTCTACGGACCACGCCCCACCGGGCTTGGCTACCAGCTGCAAGTGTTCATCTACGGTCAGGGATTTCCATAAACGCCTGCCTTGAGGGACGTAGGCGATTCCCAGTCGCGCGATCTGAGACGGTGACTTGCCTACAATTGATTCGCCATACAAGGCGATACTGCCACTGGCAGCAGTTTCAAGACCCATGATGGTCTTGCACAACGTTGTTTTGCCCATTCCATTACGGCCAACCACCGACAACACACCTGAACCAAGGTCCAGATCAACGCCTTGCAAAGCATGTGAATGCCCGTAATAAACATTGAGCCCTTTGATCGATAGCGCTACTTGTCCGCTACTCATCAGCCTCTCCAAGATAAAGAGCCTGGACTTCCGGATCGTTCTCTATTTCCTCTGGCGTGCCATCTTTGAAGATACGCCCGTTATGCATCATCGTCACGGATTCAGAAACACGTAAAGCAACATCCATATCATGCTCAATGATGATAAATCCCATGTGATTCGGGAGGCCGGTCAGTATGCTGACCAGATCGGCCCGTTCTGTGGGCGACAAGCCGGCAGCTGGCTCATCAAACAGAATGAATCGCGGTGCACCCGCCAACGCCATGGCAATCTCCAGCTGACGTTGTTGACCGTAAGACAATTCCGCTACTGGTGTATCTCGAGCGTCAGTTAAATTGACAATATCGACAAGCTCATCAGTACTTTTCATCAAGGCATCGGTTTTACGCGGTCTTATAAAAGAGAACCGACCGGTAGATACACCACGACAAGCCACGTAGACATTGTCAAAAACAGTCAGTGTAGAAAACAGTTGCGATATCTGATACGTGCGACGCAAGCCTCGCCGGATACGTTCATGGGCTGGAAAGTCTGAAATATCCTCGCCAAAAAATTTAATCGAACCCGTTGACACTGGAAAGTCGCCAGTGATGCAATTGAAAAGCGTAGTTTTTCCAGCGCCATTTGAACCCAAAACCGCTCGTCGTTCGCCAGGGCGTATTGACAGCCGTATATCCTCAAGAGCGACAAGTGCTCCGAACAGCTTTGATACTCCACTGAGCTCCAGCGCAAATTCAGTCCCTGTCGAAGACAAGCTCCGATTTTTAGCAGCTGCAATATTCACAGCTCTTTCTTCCCACTGATATTGGCTAGAGGATCCCGATCTTGCCAATCGCGAAACTTCTTCCAAAGCCCCAGTATTCCATCAGACGAGAAGTAGACAACAACAAGAAAGCCGAGGCCGATTAAAAGACGAAAACGCTCACCGCTTAGCCCAACGGCTATTAATGCATCCGTTGAAAATGTCTTTAGTAACACGTATATCAACGCACCGATAAAAGCACCGATCGGATGCCCAAGCCCGCCGACGACCGCTACCACTAAAATATCAATCGCAGGACCAATACCAACGGTACCAGGCGATATCTGACCAGATTGCCAGGTCAACAGAATGCCACCAATACCTGCTGGTACCGCCGCAACTGTATAAGCGGCTACACGATGCGCAACAATATTGTATCCCAGAGCAGCCATTCGCCTCGGATTGTCTCGCACGCCTTGCAAGGCAAGCCCAAACGGCGCTCTCGATATATAGAGTACAAACAAGTAGACCACTACCGCCCAAAACATTGTCAGGTAATAGAATGCCTTGGAACCTCGCCAGTCGACACCAAAGAGCTTGGGCGGATGCACAGAGTTAAAACCTGAGAACCCGTTGAATATCTGATAGTTCTGACGAGTAAAGTAAAAAAAAGCCGCTGCTATCGCAAGCGTTATCATGATCGTGTAGATACCATCGGTGCGCACTGCCAACCAACCAATAGCGGAAGCAAACAACGCAGTGATTATCAAAGCCAACGGGATGGAGACAAACCATGGCCAGTTTTGGCTGATGTTGGCGATTGCGCTACTACCGAAAATGGCAACCAGATAACCGGCAAGCCCGGCTATTGACATCTGAGCAAGGCTAACCATGCCACCATAGCCTGCAAGTAACACCAGACTTAAGGCGATAATGCTGAGAATAAATGTCCAGCCGAATATCTGAAATAGAACAAAGTCGCTGGCAAATAACGGCATGATCAACAGAACGATACCCAGGACCCAATAAGCGGCCGGTATCTTTTCCAACCAGCTCAGCTGAACCGAATTTACCGTTGTGCCAGTGGATCGAGATTCAAGCCGTTGCATATCAGGCACGTCCCATCAGGCCTTGAGGGCGAAACGCCAATACAATCACCATGATCAGAAACGTCAGCACCACAGCATAAGTCGGGAAGTACACAGAACCAAACTGCTCTGCAAGACCGACAAGCAAAGCACCGATTGCTGCACCGGGTATGGAGCCCATCCCACCGACGATGACAACAACCAGCGATGCCAGTAAAAAGCGCGTGTCCTCATCTGGGGCTACCGATTGGAACGTGCCTCCGACAACCCCGGCCATGCCCGCCAGACCAGCGCCAAATATAAAAACGCCAAGAAAAACCAGTTGTATTCGTACGCCAGTTGCAGAAAGCATATCTCGATCATCAACACCAGCCTTGACCAACATGCCAACGCGCGTTCGGTTCAGTACGAACCAAATCAAGATACCCACAACAACAGACGCTGCAAATATGACCAGACGAACCATCGGATACTTGAGGAATATCAATTCTCCTGACGAACGTTTGACCCCGGTAACAAAAAATGTCTGTACTGGACCGGATAGCCATTCCGGTGGAGTTATATTGAAGAAATCACCACCAAACGACCAAAGCATCAGATCAGCGAATACAATCGATAAGCCAATAGTGACGAGGGTCTGGCGCAAGTCCTGCCCTTCCATTCTGCGGAAAACAAATATCTGCATCAACGCGCCAACAAAACCAACAACGATAAAGGCTATCGGAAAAGCGAGTATCCAAACGCCAGTCCACTCCGATACAAAGTAACCGACATATCCACCAAACAAATACAGCGAACCATGCGCAAGATTGACATTGCGCATCAACCCAAAGATCAGGGTAAAGCCACTGGCCACCAGAAAATACAGGCCGCCCAGAGTTATCCCGTTAAACAACGCATTGAGGAATATTTTTTTTCTGCCGATGAGATCTATCAGCCAGGCGGGCCAAAGCGCGAATATCATCCATAGCAATACAATGGCGATAAACCCGAGGAAGGTAGTCCACCATGGGTGCTGGGAGGCAAAGCTACGCACAACTAATTCCCGAATGTCGGGCGCAGCATCGAATATTTACAGAGCGCTCGCATATCACAGGCAGTATTTCCCTTGACACATATTGCATTTTGTCGAGACGCATAGTCAGGACAAAGAAACACAAAATAGTTTTAGGAACAATACCGCCAACAGCTCTGAATAGTAGTACCTGAAAGTATTCTAAATATTCATTAGATCGGAAAAGTACTCGTCGGGCGATCGGCGACTCGGCGATACTCCGAAGGAGCGATACCCACGTTCGAAGAGAAAAATCGGGTGAAACTCGCTTGCGAAGAGTAACCAAGGTCGTAAGCGATATTGGTGACCGTTTTCTCTGTATTCACCAGCTCATCGATAGCTCGTTCCGATCTAAGCGTGTTCAGATAGACGTTGGGTGTAACACCCAACTGGCTTTTGAATAGCTTGAAAAAATGTGGGCGAGACAAACCTACCGCACGGGCCACCGATTTCATATCAACATCAGCTGATAAGCATCGTTGCATTAAATGCAATGAACGTCTTATACGATAGTCATTTAACGATGCAGAACAATTGTACTGAAGTAGCCCGGGGGATGTCGCACTCTGCCAAGTCTGGTCGTAGCACAATTTTGACAACGAGAATAGAAGGTTGTCTATATTGTCTGCTTCATTCGCGTTCAGAAGCAAGGCGGTGAATTGACGAACCAGAGTATTTATCGGCTTGGTTCTGACAATTTGGGACATGCCAAAGCGTAAGGTAAATTCAGCGGATTTGCTGTTTTCCAGAAACCAGATCGGTTTGATATACAACACCAGAACGACACTGGCTTCGGAATCCTTGATATTGAAACTGTGCGGCTCAAGAGGGCTAACTGCGGCCGCGTGATCTGAATCAACTTGATAGTTCTGATCGTTGATTACGACTTCACTCTGACTGCCTTCGATATAGAAAATCAGGTGGCCTTCTCTGTGTGCATGCGTGATCAGAGAATGGTCAAGCCGATACAGGGCAGCCCGACCAAATGCGCCATGACAAACTGAAATTGCCGTGCTCAATGGACTCTCCTCCTGCAATTCTGGACGTGTTACCAATTTCCCTATGACGCGCCTTCTATTAAATTGCCCTAGTCATACAATATCCAACGTTCGTTTCACACACAAAACAAACAAGGAAACATGTGTATGAA
>CAYWSI010000115.1:0-6460 GCA_964460585.1 uncultured Algimonas sp. | reverse complement strand
TTATATTTCCGCTTCTGGGACAAGGTCTGCGGGACGGATAAGGGGTTGGTTTAGACAGGTTAAAATAGACCCAAACTTGACTCCACATCCATAGCACACGTAAGGGAAACCCTTATAAATTGTGCCTGCGGTGCAAACCTAAAAGATAATAGAGCCTAATATGCGAAAGTTTTTGACCCTTTGCCTTGGCCTTAGCGTAAGTGCTTCGGCTTGCGCGCAATCAACACAGGAGAGCAAAGCGCTACAGGTGCCCTCAGACCCGCCATATATTGTTCTCAGCGCAAATCATGATGAACCCAATGGATATGGGTTTTGTATGGATACTTATGGTCCGGGCCAAACGGACCTGATGCAAACCCATAGCTGCAAACCCGCCAAAGAAGGTGCCGCCCGTGATTATGCAGGCCATGACACACGCTTTGAATATAATATAGCGACGCAGCAGATTATGTCCTACCCATTTGAAGGCTATTGTATGCAGGCTTTAATCGCGAGTGATGTCACCGTCTTTGCGCTGTTAGAATGCAGTGATCATCCGCGCCAAAAATTCACCTATTCGGCGGCAGATGAAACGATAAGACTGGCGGAAGACCCGGCGCGCTGCGTCAGCGTGGACGCGGAAACCGTGCCCGCAGGGCCATGGGTCAAGCGGCCTTTAAAACTTGAAACCTGCGAAGAGGTTGATGCCTCGCTCAAGCAATGGACGATTGCGGCGGAATAAGGCTGTCTTCGTCTAACCCGAAATCCGTACTTGGGTTAGGCTAGCTGAAATTTTGGCGAAAACCGCATCAAGGTTTTCAATTTCCGCGTCGAAATACTCCCCATCACCAGAGACACAATCTCTCAAAATGCGCTCAAATTCATTGTTACGGATGGAATAAGCTATCGCATATAAATCGAGATTTGGTTGCGTTTCCAAAGACTGGCATCGTTGCGTAAACCTGTCACGAGACGCCTCAGCATTGGCGCGTCTTTGCGACTGAGGATCTCTCTGACCATCTTGATCATCGTCAAAGACGGCAATCGCGCCATCCGTCAAGAGGATAACAACCTTATGTGTCTCATCTCTTACTCTGACAGGCTTATCTTCGGAAAATTGCTTCGCGCTATTTCGCCATTGGTTATCAAGCAGTCTCTCACCCCAAGTCAGGGCTTTTTCAGTATGCGTGCCAAAGCCGAGTTCCAAACCACGGACATGCTCAATCAATGGATCTTTATCTGTTGCAAATAAAAGCACCTCTGACTCGCTTGGCGGACAATAAGGGTCATTATGTCTGCCCGCTGTGCCGCCGGGAACGGCCGGTATCAATGACCGAGGACGATCCGTATCCAGAACTTTAAAACAACCATCAAATGCGCCGTCTTCGCTTGGGTGTATCCATTGCCGCGCGCCTTGGCCAATGTTCACATATTCCGCAAAGGGTATCAAAGAAATCGCCACATGAGCGTCGCCCTGCCGGAAGGGCGCAACATTATTGAAGAAATTTTCCATAGATTTTTTCAACTGAGCTATTTTAGGACCCCGCATAGAAGCGGACGCATCAATCACCATTATAATTTCAACCTGAGGCACGGTAACTTCAGAATAAGCGACAGTCGTCCAATCCGTTGTAGGGTTACCGAAGACAGACATGAAAGTATGGTGTGACGTCCCTGAAATCGTCGATTTTAAAATCAGGTTTTGACCTTCAACTCTATCGACAACGGTTTCAACAACATGATCACCGCCCACACTATTCTCCTCTAGGTGAAAATTAGCGGCGAAATTCCCAACTGAGCCCGCGCTCTGCCTAGAATAATTTTGATAATATTCATGCGCGGCGTGAAGCACTGCAGCATCAACAGTATCTTGCGCGGCGCTCACTTGGGACGTCATTTTTGTATAATCAAGGGCGGCTCCAATCCCTATTAAAAGTGGAACAAGTGCAATGGCCAACATCATTCCAACATTACCACTGCGATCAGTGACGTAATTCATCAAATGCTGACGCATATTTCCAAAGCGTGGTTTAGATGGGCGAACTTTAGTTGATTTATACATTACCTAGCCGATTCAAAAATAATTTGAGACAGTTATTAAGATAAGATAAAAACCTCTAAAAACTTGCTAGAATTATGGTTAATTTCGAGTAAACCTTAGACCTATTGAGAAATACGGATTGGGCTCAGGCTTTCTTCAACTTTCTTAAAGACCTCATCGAGGTCATTAATTTCAGCCTCGAAATACTCACCATTTCCAGATACACAACTGCTCAATAAATTCTTAAAGTTGCCATCTTCAAGGTCATAAGCCACCGCATATAAATCAAGATTATTATAATTATCGAAAGCCTGACATTGAGCTGTAAAATCAGCTTGGGCAATATCGCCCGCCAGTGTTTCTTGGTTGTTACCATTCTGATCCAAATCAGTTACGGCAATCCGGCCATCCGTGAGCAAGACAACAATCTTGTGCGTATTTTCCGTCAATTGAATTGGAGTATTCGCTGCAAATGAGTTTGCACTATTTCGCCAAGCATTATCGAGCAGTCTTTCACCCCAAAGCAGGCCTCTTGTCGTATGCGTACCAAAGCCTAATTCCATGTCTGCAACTCGCGTTCTGAGACTATCGCCATCCGTCGAAAATAAAGCAGCTTCTGATGTCACAGGCGGACAAAGTGGTAAATTAAATTGTCCCCCAACCCCGCCTATAGCGTAAGGTGTCAAAGACCCCTGAAGATCAGTCTCAGTTTGTACAAAACACCCTTCAAAAGGGGCACTATTACTAGGATGCAGCCACGCAGAAGCCCCTGGTCCAAAATTTATGGTTTCCGCATAAGGTAAGAGCGTGATTGCAATATGAGACTCGCCTGTCCGATAAGGGGCAACATTTTCAATGAAAGTGTCTAAGGACTGCTTTAGCCTCTCTAATTTTTCGCCCTTCATCGAAGCTGATACATCCATGACCAAGATAATTTCAATTTGAGGGATTGAAACCACTGAATAGGATATCGCCGTCCAAGGGGTTTCTGAATTACCAATCATCCCCATAAAAGCATGTTGGGAGGTCCCCGAAACTGTCGTTCTCAATGTGAGAGAATTTTCAGTGGACTCGGCAATGACCGTTTCCACAAGATAATCACCTAACACACCGTTGGAATCGAGATGATATGAAGACGCTAAATCCCCAATGCTCGTTGCAGAATTTCTAGAGAAATTATTATAATATTCGTGAGCCGCGTGCAAAACAGCCGCATCAGCCGCATCTTGTCCAGCGCTGACTTCCCTTGTCATTTTCGTATAGTCAGTCGCGGCACCAATGGCGACCAAGAGTGGTAACAGCACTAAAGAAAACATCATACCGACATTGCCAGTATCATCCGAAACATACTTACATGAGCGCGCACCAAAATTTGAATTCACGCCATCAATTTTAGATAATTTAAACATCCCAAATTCAACTCATTAGTTCATATAATCCATTTAATTTATATTATAAACCTTCTGAAACTAATTAGATTTAGGGTTAAGTTTGAGTAAAATTTTAGTCCTGAATATAAGCCCCTACCAAGATTACTCATTCAAGTTCGGCGAAACCTTGCTGAATTTTTCTGCTTCTAAAAATCTCAAGCTTATATCTTGTATCACAAGGCACATCCGAATAGCTTTATTTTAAGCTATGAAAGGTGACCTCATGTTCAAACCAGCTTTCTTCACTGCGGCGCTTCTTTTGACGGCCTGTAATTCTGGCGGACCGACATATATTTCTGCGGGCGATTCCCCGCAGGCGCGGATAGATGTCTCGGCGACAGGACAGGCTGAAGCCTCACCTGACCGCGCCACGGTAAGCGCTGGCGTTGTCCAACAAGGCAAGACCGCCCGCGAGGCCATGTTCGGCAATGCAACCCTCATGACCGCTATCTTTGACGAATTGGAAGCGGCTGGCATTCCAAAATCCGATATTACGACCAGTCAGCTCTCCCTTAAGCCACAATATGATTATCGTGACCGCAAAAAACCAACTATCACAGGCTATGAAGCTCGCAACACAGTGACGGTAAAATCTGATGATATTGAAAAAGTTGGTCCCATGCTCGACGCCTTGGTTCGCGCCGGCGTGAATAATATCAACCAAGTGCAGTTCTCGGTCAAAGACCCGAAAAATGCGCTTAAACAAGCCCGCGAAGAGGCTATCCGCGAAGCCCGCGAAAAAGCGCAGAGCATGGCCAATGCCGCAGGGGTGAAACTCGGCCCGCTCCTCTCCATGACAGAAAACAGCGGCGGATTTAACCCGCAACCTGTTTATGCCCGCAGCGCTCAATTTTCGGCCGCCGAATCCGCCAGCACCCCCATCAGCGCAGGTGACCAGACTTTGAGAGTAAGTGTGAATTTAAGTTATGGGATTGTGGATTAGAGGAGTAGGTTATATCTCTACAGAAGAGTTGTCAGATAAACTAAGCTGGCAATTCCTCCGAAAACGAAACCCCCTGCGATGACAAACTCCATCCATTTCGATTCAACCGCCTCAGAAAATCCAGCGCAAAATTCCATATATAAGTCATTGATCATGGGTTTAGGTTAGAAGCTATTCTTGACGTTGGCAATAAAATTCCGATGCGCTTCGAGCGCCTCATCCTCACACAACCCGACCCGTACATCTATACCCGCCTCTTGTAGCAGCGCCGCGCCACGCCAGTGGACGCGGGGGTCAGGGTCGATACAGGCGATGAAACAGCGCGCGATACCCGCCTCTATCAGCGCATTGGCGCAAGGCGCAGTTTGTCCATAATGGCTGCAGGGTTCGAGCGTCACATAAGCGGTGGCGCCATGCGCTTGGCGGCCCGCAACTTGTAGGGCGACAGTTTCCGCATGGGGGCGGCCGCCATCTTGGGTCGCGCCCTCACCGATAACCTCTCTGTCCTTAACAAGGACACAGCCCACAGCAGGGTTTTCTGCCGTGCGGCCTGATTGCGCCGCGCCTAAGGCCAAGGCACGTCGCATATAATCTTTATGCTGAAGCATTGCCCTTAAGTTCAGGCAGCTCTTTCGCCCGTGTTTTATCGAGATAGCGCGCTGCCTCAATATCCAGCGTGCCGTGCTTCATATCAATGAGCAGCGGGTTACCCGTTGGAAATTCAAATCCCGGAATCTTCTTATCCGGCACGTCAAAAAGAAATTTCATAATCGCGCGCAAAGAATTTCCATGCGCCGATATAATGACGTTAGACCCCGCCTTTAAATGCGGAACAATCTGATCTTTAAAATAGGGCAAGACGCGTTCTGTTGTCATTTTCAAGCTCTCGCCCGTTGGCAAGAGGTCCGGCGCAATATGTTTATATTTCGGGTCTTTTGACGGGTGATATTCGCTTGTCTCGTCAAGCTGCGGCGGCGGGACGTCAAAACTACGGCGCCAGATATGCACTTGCTCATCGCCGTGTTTATCGCGCATATCTTGCTTGTTCAGCCCTGTAAGCGCACCGTAATGGCGCTCATTCAAAAGCCAGCTTTTCGTGACAGGGATATGGAGTTGATCAATGCCTTCAAGCGTCAGCCAAAGCGTTTTAATCGCGCGGCGCTGAAAGCTCGTAAAGCCAACATCTAAGGTAATACCTTCTTTCTTGATGAGTTTGGCAGCCTTGGCCGCTTCTTTCAGCCCTGTTTTCGTCAAGCCAATATCATGAAAGCCAGTAAAGCGGTTTTCCAAATTCCATTGGGATTGCCCATGGCGGATAAGGATAAGTTGGGTCATAGAAAAGTCTTCAATGGTGATAATTTAAACGCTCTTTAAGGCGTGTCGCGGCGCGTAGCAAGAAATCACAACTGTCGTTTCTTCCGCAGCAGGGCGCGGAGAAATTTTGCTTGAATAATAGGTTAGAACTTAGGAACCATTTGCCAAACTTTCCCAAATTTTCTGTTCTAAATCCTCAAGGCCAGTAGAATAGGGACTGAAGTAAATTTTCTCTCCACTGACAGATTTTACAAAATTATAGAGCGTGAAAGTCTGCCCAAACTCAACGATTTCATCCCAATCTAGTTTTGTACGAGAAAATCGAAGTGTCGGACCAAACTGCTTATTTGGCCCTTCTAGACCTTCTTCATCCCAGATCACCTCGTGCCATTGAGTAAATGAGGGTAGCATTAACCCAGTGAACGCGAACCCAATTAATGAAACCCAAATACCTTCCATTATTGAATTGGGCGAGTGTCCATTTGTTCCATAATACATACTCCAAACGCCACCAAACGCCAAAAAACTCCCTAGTAAAAGAACACATGACCCCCAACCTTTATGTGCACGCACGATATTTGTATTTGTGTGTTTAGGCGAACGGAGGGCAAAATATAATGAAACTAAGAGCAAAATACTGGAGAGACAAAGCAAAATTATCGTAACGAAAAACTTCAATGACATGTTTTTTTATCCTCCCTAATGCGCGTCATTCCAATTCTTCGCCGCATTAGCTTCCACTAATAATGGCAC
>CAYWSI010000114.1:0-6507 GCA_964460585.1 uncultured Algimonas sp. | reverse complement strand
AATTTCCATTTGACGCGGCGTATGCATCCACCGATCTTCGGCATTGTGTGTTTCCATGTGCCATTCATTCTCAATCGGAATAACGTCATTACGAACAATTTCTCGAACCGCGTTACACAGCTTTTCAACACGTTCCGTGCGTCCTAAATCCATCTTGGCCATTAAACTTCTCCCGTTTTGATTTTTTCTCTTGCGGTTTCGGCCAGCGCTATGACCATTTGACCATAGGATTTGAACCGTTCATCTTGCGTAGACCCGCTGACATAACGAGAGTAAATCTGTTGAATAATGACGCATAAACGCCAGATGCCATAGACATAGTAATAGGCCATATCAGACACATCATAGCCGGTTTTGTCAGCATAAAATTTCAAGATTTCCTGCCGGGTCATCATACCTGGATTATTACTCGGCTGGCGCACGGTCATTTGCATATGCGGCGGGTCGTCCGCTTGTATCCAATATGCCAATGTATTGCCGAGGTCCATGAGCGGGTCTCCGAGGGCTGAAATTTCCCAGTCAATAATCGCTGATATTTTGGTCGGGTCATCAGGCTGTAAAATGCAATTATCAATTCTATAATCGCCGTGAAGGACACCTACCTTTCCGGAATCCTTCGGCATATTTGTTTCAAGCCACTCTTGGATGTCTTCAAAATGCGGCACATCATCAGTCAGGACTTTGTTCCAACGACGATTCCACCCTTTGATTTGGCGTTCGACATAGCCTTCGGGACGTCCAAAATCTGATAAGCCTGCCGCCTCTACGTCCAGAGTATGCAAATCGCAAAGTTTGGAGAAAAACTCTTCACACAGCGCGCGGTTCTCCGCCTCTCCCCAATTCCACGCTTCGGGGATTTTATGCAAGATATGACCGTCCACGCGGTCCATCACATAAAATTCTTTTCCGATATGGCTCTCATCATCGGTGTAATAGACTACAGGCGGCACAGCTGGAAAGACAGGCTGCAAGTCTCTCATAATCCGATATTCGCGGAACATATCATGCCCACCTTTTGGGATTTTTCCGAATGGCGGTCGGCGTAAAACCAATTTGCGATCTGGGTAATCCACCGCATATGTCAAATTCGAAGCGCCGCTAGGATATTGGGTTACCTTTGCCTCACCAGATAGCCCGGAAATAGCTGCTTTCAAAAGTGGGTCTACGACGGACATATCTAATGCTTCGCCGGCTCTTACATCGATTGTGGGGTTACTATCGGTCATAATTATATAATCGCACCTCCATCGACGACCATACCTTGGCCTGTGAAATAGCTACTGGCGTCGCTAACCATATAGAGGACCGCCCCAACCATCTCATCGGGTTGCGCCATTCGGGAAATCGCGAGATGGTCATCCATAAATTTCTGTACGCCTGGTACTTTTTTTAGTGCTGAAGCTAATCTCGTATCCGTGAATCCAGGTAGTAAGGCATTCACCCGGATACCCTGATTACTATATTCTTTAGCCATTCCCTTCGTCATCGCGATGACTGCAGCCTTAGTCATCGCATAAATGACGCGGCCTTTTGCCGGTTGAATACCGTCGATAGACGCCACATTGACAATAGCCCCTTTCTTGTTTTTCAACATTAGAGGTATCGCCTTTGACGAGAGATAATATGGGCCCTTGACGTTCACATCGAAAGTTTTGTCATAGGCCCCTTCGGGCGCATCATGAGAAGCCCCCATATAAGGATTAGTCGCGCCATTATTGATGAGAATATCGAGACGCCCGTATTCTTTTTCAATCATGCTGATGATTTTATCGTGGTCAGAGAGCTCTCCAAGATGAAGTTCTGCACTGATAGCATTCCCGCCTGCATCCCGAATAGCTTCCGCCACTTTCTCGCAATCCGCCTGTTTCCGGCTCGAGC
Organism: uncultured Algimonas sp.; assembly: GCA_964460585.1. GTDB lineage: Bacteria > Pseudomonadota > Alphaproteobacteria > Caulobacterales > Maricaulaceae > Litorimonas. The sequence goes on along the minus strand of CAYWSI010000114.1, from coordinate 4,629 downwards.
AGATAACAGTTGCCCCATTTTGCGCCAAGCCATGCGCTATAGCTTCACCAATTCCGCGAGACGCGCCAGCCACCAGAGCGACTCGGCCGCTCAAATCAAATCTATGGGTCACTTGTCTATCCCTTCTTGTTAAAAGCTCTTCCAACTTTCTCTTTTAACTTTCGCATACCAGATAAATAAGCGTCAGTATGCATGGCTCTATTGATAAAATAATCTTTCACAACGGGATGAGGGAGCACCAAAAATTCATCTGCCAAAATCGCAGATTTAAGCGCATTCGCGACATCCCTTGGCTCCAATAGGCCATCCTTTGAGCCCTCGGCCATTGCCATCCCTTTTGTCATATTGGAGCGCACATATTGTGGACAAATACAATGGGACTTTATGCCTTGAGCGCCATGTTCAATCGCTATGCTTTCCGCCAAACTCACAGCGGCATGTTTCGTACAGGAATAAGATGCACTTCCAATTTGATTCAAAAGGCCGGCTGCAGACGCCGTTATAACAAAACGTCCACTGCCTCTTTCTATCCAGTCAGGCATGAGCGCCCGAGCCGCATAAACAGACCCCATAACGTTGACTTGCCAAGCGAGTTCCCAACTTTCATTGCTCCCGCCCGCCACAAATTTTCCATTTCCTGAGCCAACACCCGCATTGGAGAGGTAAATGTCAATCGGTCCGTGATCTTTTCGAACCTCGGTAATAAAATCTTTCACAGACTCTTCGCGAGACACATCACATTTATAAGCCTGCGCGCCTATCGCAGAGGCCGTTGCATTTGGAGCCTCTAGGTCGCTAATCGCGACGACCGCCCCTTCCGCTACAAACATTTCTGCGAGGCCTCGGCCAATGCCTCCGGAGGCACCTGTGATACAAACGACTTTATTTTTAAACATTGAATTGGTTTAAACGCCTAGGGCATTGGTGCAAGACACAAATATGTATGCGCTTAAACCCTTTTGATTGGCGCAAAATAACACAGAGAGCTTGGGGCATTATGTCTACATCAGGAACAGGCGATAATCTTGGAGAGGTAGAAGCATCTGCACTCCTTGCAGGGGAAGACATTTTATCCCGCGACGACATCCCAGATGAAAATCAGCAAATCACATGTTTTTCCTGCGGGGAAAAAATGAAAGGCCTGCACTGCCATAGCTGTGGTCAAAAAAACGATGACTATAGGCGGTCGATCTGGTCACTCTTTTCTGAAACCTTTGCATCAGTTTTTTCTTTAGAAAATAGAATGTGGCGAACATGGCTAAATTTGCTTGCAAGACCCGGCTTAGTTGCGAGAGAATTCGCAGATGGAAAGAGAACTCTTTGGACGTCACCCGTTCGTATGTATTTGGCCCTGTCCATTATTCTATTCGGTTATATGAGCCTGACAGAAACCAGAATTTTCAGCGTCACCACAAATATTGTTCCTAAATCGGGCTTTTCTGGCGACATTGCTCAACTAGACGACTCATCGGTAAAGCTTGAACCAAGTTTTGGGTTTTTCCAGCGTCAAGCGGAACTGGACAGCTTAATTGCCGAAACAGATTTCGATCGAATAGGGAGATTGATGGAAGGACGCCCGAGGCAGGTCTTCGCTTTCAATAATGATATGTCGCAATTGAAAAAGCTGCCTTCAGATACGCTCCTCAAATCTAGCCAGTCCTGGCCCGAAGTCAAAAGTCAAAACAATACGGAGCTGACTCTCGATGACCTTAGAGCGAAAGCCCTGAACAATTATATGCAAAAAGTCGAAGAGGCCGTGAGTCAGTATAATGTCTTCCTATCCACCACGAAAAACCCAGAAACAATTGGCGAAAGGCTTGTAAAATCCGAAGAGCAGAACTCGCCGTTGGATATCACTCAGGAGCTAAGTTTTGAGAATATTGAAGGCGTCGAACAGATAGCTGACGAAGCCCTTAAACTACTAGATACAAATTTAGCGAGTTTAGGATTGACGCGTTCGGATATTCATAAACTGCCGATTGAAGTCGAAAGTGGCTTAACCCTCGGGATAGGTCAGGCCTCCTTGGTCGGCGTAGAACTTTCCGAAACCGATTTACGTGATTTAGGTATAAAAATCCTTAGAAATCCCGCCATTTTAAACGAAGGCATCTCACGATACTTACCCCGTATTATGTTCTTGATGATGCCATTTGCAGCCATAATCGGCCTCATTTTTATTCGCGACCGAAAAACAGCGCTGCTTTATGACCATCTAGTGCACGCAACCTATGTCCATGCTGTGACCTTTGCGTTCTTACTTCTGCTCATTCTTATCTCTCAATGGACATCCCTAAGTGGCATGGATACGCTATTTCTTGTCGGTGTCCTAGTATACCTCCCCCTAAGCGCCAAAAGGATGTTTAAAAGAAGTTGGTTCAAAACATTTTTTGCAAGCTATAGCATCGCGTTTTTATATGGGTTGACCATGTTCATTGTTTTAACCTTACTGACCGCACAGTCGCTAGTGGACGCCACCAACCTTCGACAAATTTAACGTGGCGCCTTGATAGCTAGTTTTGGCGCGCGATCTCCAAACCACCAAAGCGTTGCTGCCGTGGCCGCGAAAACCGCGGCCTCTGCAATCGCTTGATTTTGCGTTTGCACAAAAATTCCGGCCGTAATAATCCAGAGAATAAGAGTTAAGCAGGGCCTGACTAATCGTAACAGGTTTATCACCCATTGACTGGCGCGGCCGCTAGAGGCTTCAGCTTGAATAGAGGCTTCCAATCCCTTCCAAGAGCCTGCCTGTGCCGCTAGTTCAATCTCAATTTCAGACTCTTGCGCTCTAGCTCTCATATTCAGCTCATGGAGACGGTACTCATGCCCCCAACGGGCCCGCTCTTGAGCGTTTTCATCTCTGCGTTCAAAGAAGCCTGCGACGCGGCCGAGTGCGGTTCCGATAAGACCAAAAACACCGCCCGCCGCTGCATCTAAACCTAATGATATTATATCTGCCATAATTGTCTCGCTTTCTCGTCTGACCACCACTTGCGAGGTCGCCCTAGATCAATGTGAAGGAATGTGTGGTAGAAACCGAAACCTGTGAAACCAGCTATTTTACACGCTGTCAGAAGACGGCGCCTGTTGTGTCCTAGTGCCGAAATATCTGCGGCTAATTTTAGGTGTTGGGAGAAAGGTGCACCGCCAATTCTCGCATTATGCAAACTACAACGATGACCAGATAAAATGACGAAAGGCCTCCCCACCTCGGACCGAGCCATTTGCAAACGATCTAAAAATTCTCGCCAAACATAAGTTTCGCCGCAATGTCTGCACGCAAATTCACTGGGGTTGAAATCCGGCCAATGCCAGTTCGATATAAGGTTTAGATTTTCCACATATTCAAACTAAATGGACTTTTCAATCTGTGGACGCATAAAAAAAGCCCGCTGTAATAGCGGGCTTTTTCATATTTTTATTTCAGGAAAGAGCTAAGTAAACTGACCGAGCTTACGCGCTTTCTTTGCCGCCAAGTAATAGAATGTGACGCGGTTTTTAAAACGCTCGCCCTTCATGTCCTGACAAACTTCTTTTACAAGATCCATTTGGCCAGACTTTTTCTGAAGCTTCTTCGTCACAAAACCATTAGCAACGCGCTTCAATTCAGCTTCATCAGAACAAGCGACGAGAGACGCGTCACGAGACTTCAGTGATGCACCGCAATATTTCACGATACCTTGAACGACGGGTCTCCGCGCTTTCGGGTCAAATTTTTGCACATTTGCAAAATATTTTTCGAATGCAGCGTCTCCGCCAGCTGGCTTCGACGTTTTCCGCTTAGAACCAGCCTTAGGACCCGGCTTCTGGCGTGGTTTACCTGCCGCGGTCAAAGCGCCGCGTTTAGTGCCAGGCTTTGGTCCAGGCTTCTTCTTACCAGTTGAAGGCGCGGCCTTCATAGCCCTTGGTGCTGCGCCCTTAGCGAGACCTTTCGCTTGACGGATCCACTCATCACGGTCAATTCGACCTGGGAATGAGTCAATGACACCTTCGACCATCTTCACATCTTTTCTTTGCCAAGCAGCAATTTGACGGAAGTAATAGATACCTTTTGAGTTCAAGTCTTTTTCAAACTTTGGACCAATACCTTTGATGAGTTTAAGATCATCAGGTTTACCGTCCGTAGGTCCATCTGTGTAAAGAACCTTAGGTTTAGGCGCAGCTTTAGCTCTTGGCTTACGCTTAGCTTTAGGCTTGGGCTTAGCTTTAGGCTTAGCCTTTGGTTTAGGAGCCTCAGCGACTTGACCTTCCAGATATTTAACACGGGCTGCCAAATAGCGGTTCCGCCATTCGAGGGCATAAGTGTCATCATCGTCAGACTTTGCGACAGCGGCTGTTGCGGCTGCAGCGGCAGCACCTGCACCAGCGGCGGCAGCTAACTTACCTTTAAGTCCAGTAATTTCAGTGTCGCGCGTTGAAACGCGGCCTTCTAATTCCTGAACACGGGCACGAAGACTATCAGCTTCAGCACGAAGCGCACCTTCACCTTCTACAGAAAGGTCTCCTTCCACTTTCTTTCCACGGAAGAATAACCAACCTAAGAACAGGCCGAGTAGCCCAAGCAGCAAAAGCGGCAAGAGCAAAAAACATAGTACAAATGCGATTATATTAGACATTGGGATACTCCTATTG
>CAYWSI010000113.1:0-6516 GCA_964460585.1 uncultured Algimonas sp. | reverse complement strand
CTTTAACCGTATGCGGAGCAGACGCGTTTTTCTTTGCTGTCTCTGCAAGTGCTGCGAAAGCTTTTGGCTCATTTGCAGCCATGTCAGCAAGCATCTTACGGTCGATTTTGATGCCAGCTTTATTCAAGCCATCCATGAAGCGGCCATATGTTGTGCCGTGCGCGCGGGCAGCCGCGTTGATACGCTGAATCCAAAGGGCGCGGAATTGACGCTTTTTCAGCTTACGGCCGATATATGCGTACTGACCTGCTTTTTCGACAGCTTGGTTAGCAATACGGAATGTATTCTTCCGGCGGCCGCGATAGCCTTTTGCCTGTTTTAAAATCTCTTTATGACGTGCGGACTTTGTTACGCCGCGTTTTACTCGTGCCATGGTAGTTCTCCGGGTGTTAGGTAGCGGCGCTTAGCCGTAGGGCATGTACTTCTTTTTGATGACCTTAGCGTCACAGTCTTTGAGGACTGTTGTGCCGCGCAATTTGCGGATTTGGTCATTCGTACGCTTAATCATGCCATGCTGTTTGCCAGCTTGGCCTGCTTTTACCTTACCGGATTTGGTAATCTTAAAGCGCTTTTTAGCGCTCGACTTCGTTTTCATTTTGGGCATTTCGGTCTCCAATATAATGGGCTTATTGCCAACTAAAGTTGACAATGGCCTGCCTTTCGAATGCTCAGGCATGCCATTTAGCCTGATACATTGCGTCACGACATCTGCCGTGAAGCGCGGCATATAGTCTGCCCCACTGGCTTTGGCAAGCTGAGTCGTCACAAATGAAAGCAGGTGGAGTGAGCGCGGCGCCTCCAGCCTATGGCGCAGAGACTTTTGGCGCGGGCGTTTTATGCAGCTCAAAGGCGCTATGCAGAGCGCGAACGGCCAGTTCCGTATATTCGCTGTCGATGAGAACAGAGATTTTAATCTCTGATGTCGCGATAACTTCGACATTGATATTCCGCTCGGCCAGAGCTTCAAACATGGTTTGCGCCACACCCGTATGGCTGCGCATGCCTATGCCGACCACAGACACTTTTGTGACATTTGAATCAGATTTAATATCTTCAAAGCCAATATCACTTTGTACCGCTTTCAAGGCAGCGAGGGCTTTATCCAAATCCCGCTTCCCAACCGTATAAGTTAAGTTCGCCGAATTATCAGAACGCGAGATACCTTGGACAATCATATCCACAATAACATTGGCATCGGACATGGCGCGGCAGACCTTTGCGACCATGCCAGGGGCATCTTTCAAACGCAGTAATGTAATTTGAGCTTCATCGCGGGAATAGGCGACACCGCTAACAACACGTTCTTCCATGGTTTCATCCTCGTGGCAGACCAGAGTGCCAGGGTTATGATCGCCCACATCCGCCATGCTGGTCAAAACACGGATAGGCAAATTATTATTCATCGCCAGCTCTACAGAGCGGGTTTGCAAAACCTTCGCCCCAAGCGAGGCGAGTTCTAACATTTCTTCAAAAGCGATACGGTTTAGGCGGCGCGCATCTTTGGCAATACGCGGGTCGGTCGTGTAAATCCCGTCAACATCGGTATAAATATCGCAGCGATCAGCCTTAAGCGCCACAGCCATCGCAACGGCAGACGTATCGGACCCACCGCGTCCAAGCGTGGAGATACGGCCGTCATCGCTAATGCCCTGAAAACCAGCCACAACAGCCACATTGCCCTCTTCGAGAGACGGCCCAATCGCCGAGCTTTCAATTTCCGCAATTCTCGCTTTGGAATGCGCCATGTCGGTACGCAGCGGTATTTGCCAGCCGAGCCAGCTGCGCGCTTTTAATCCGCGGCGGCGCAGCGCAATGGCGAGCAATCCAGAGGTAACTTGTTCGCCTGTCGCCACGATGGAATCATATTCATCTTCAATATCGCCGCCAAGGGTTTCGCCTTGCTGCGGTGTATCGGCATCAAGCGCATCAACAAGCGCGACGAGACGGTTGGTTTCCCCGCTCATGGCTGAAACAACGACGGCCACCTCATTGCCATTTTTAGCTTCCTCAGCGACGAGCGAAGACACATGGCGGATGCGTTCCAGATTAGCGACAGATGTGCCGCCGAATTTCATGACGATGCGGGCCAATTGCCGCCTCCGATTTTAAAGTTGCTCACGACACAGAAAACCATGGTCGTTTAATCGGCGACCTCATAGGTAAAAGCCTCACACGGCGCAATGGGAAGTTGTTGCCTCAACACAGAATGTTAGTAGGGCAGAATTTTACGCTCCTATTACACGGCTATCCGTATATAAACAGCTAGCCCGAAACAGGCGGCCCATATAGAAAGCAACCTCATGGCCCACAGTGAAGAAACGCCAGAGCATTTAACGAGTGTCTCCGTTGACCCGGCGGAAATGGAGAGCTTTTCGCGCATGGCCGCGGATTGGTGGGACCCGAGCGGGCCATTCAAACCCTTGCACATCATGAACGGGGCGCGGCTGGCCCTTATAAAGGACACCGTCTGCGAACATTTCGGTCTCGACCCTGATGCGGAAAAACCGCTGGCGGGCCTTCGCGTTTTAGATATTGGCTGCGGCGGCGGACTGCTCTGTGAGCCTATGGTACGCTTAGGCGCCAACGTGACAGGCGTCGACGCTTTAGAGCGCAATTTGAAAACCGCCAAAACCCATGCGCAGCAAATGGGATTAGACATCGATTACCGCCACGGCACCATCGAACAAATGGTTGAAAATGGCGAAGCCGCCTTCGACGTGGTTCTCAACATGGAAGTTATCGAACATGTCGCCAACCCGCCGGACTTTATGGCCGATTGCGCCGCTATGGTGAAATCACCGGCCAAAGAGGCTGCAGGCGGAATCATGTTATGCTCGACGATTAACCGCACGCTGAAGGCCTTTGCCTTTGCGATTGTTGGGGCTGAATATGTTTTGCGCTGGCTGCCGCGCGGCACCCATCAATATGCGAAATTCGTCAGGCCGTCAGAACTTGCCCGCTGGATGCGCGATGCAGGCCTGAATGTAGATGAGCAAATTGGGATGAACTTAAATCCCATTACCAATCTGTGGACAACATCTGGGGATAAGTCGATTAACTACATTACCGTGGGAACAAAGAAGACCTTATCATAATTAGTTAATGAAAGGTAAATAGATAAACCCGTCGTCACCACAAGGTGATACAACTGTGACTGTCATAATTCCGCCAAAATGTTATGAAAAACATGAAGTTAATTCGTTAACGCGCGTTAATCAAAATGTTGAACTTTTAATGAAACCGATATGTTCTGGTAAACGTATTACGTTCAGTAAAGAGTCATGTTAACTATGAAAGGACACCCCCATGTCCCAGTTGAAAACAGCTCCTGTGAATATGTTCACAACTTTAGGCCCGCGGCTCTATGTCGGGCCATTGCTACAGGATATTAAAGCTGTCCAAGCTTCTATCCTACGGTTTGGATTACTCTCCCCTATTATCGTCTCGCGCTCGGAAGGCCGGCTTGTTATCCTAGATGGACGCAAGCGTTTGGCGGCTATTCGCCGCTTAGAATTTATGGGACGCCTTCCCCGCTCCCTCGTCAATATCCCCTATATTGAAGTCAAAGATGCACGCGAGGCCGTCTCTGACGCGCCGCAGCTCATGTCTAATCGTGATCTTTTCACCACTGTGACGCGGTTGTTTAAACAGAGCCAAGACATCGGACAGATTGCATCTGAGCTTTATTTGAGCCGTAAATGTATCAAACAAGTGCTGACCTTAACGCGCCTATCTGCCCGCCTAAGACGCGCTTTCTTTGACCGCATAATCGATTTTAACCGCGCAACAGCCTATGCGGCGCTGCCCAAACATACGGTTCAAGACCGCATCTTCATGGCGCTTGGTCCCTTTGCCAAAGCTGACGCTATTTTAAAATATGCCGCCGCGCCGCGCGTCTCAAAACCTGCCCTAGAACTCGCCGCTTAGTCGCTCTCGCGCTTTAAAGGCCTTGCCAAAAGTTCTGCCATCGCGCCAGCGGGAGAAATCTCCCCGCTGAGTACGCGGTTAACCGCGATGCAAATGGGCATATCCACGCCGTGTTTTTTGGCAAGTCTCACAAGCGCAGGCGCTGTGGCCACGCCTTCTGTCACGGAGTTTCGCGACGATAAAATCGCCTCCAAGTTTTCTCCTTCGCCGAGGCGCATTCCGCATGACATATTTCGCGATTGCGGGGAACTGCAAGTCAGGACCAAATCTCCTAACCCGCAAAGACCAGATAAGGTCTCCCCGCGCGCACCTAAGGCTGCGCCGAGACGGTTCATCTCCGCGAAGCCTCGCGCGATGAGCGCAGCATGTGCGCTTTTCCCGAGCCCCATGCCCAGCAACATCCCGCAGCCAATCGCCAGAACATTTTTAACAGCTCCGCCAACTTCTGCGCCAATCATATCATCCGTTGTATAGGGACGGAACGTCGGCCCCTGAATAAGCGGCGCCAGCGCGTTCACCGCCTCTAAATCATCACCTGCGAGCGTCACCGCTGTCGGCAGGCCTTTTACCACATCGCGCGCGAAACTTGGTCCGGATAAAACGAAGCGCGCCGCGCCTGGCACGGTTTTGGCAAGAACCTCATTCATGAAATCCAATGTCGAAATTTCAATACCCTTTGAACAGAGCACAATCGGCAAGCCATCTGGAATATGGGGCGCAAAACTTTCTAACTGAGCGCGTGTATATTGCGCTGGAATAACAGATAGGCACAAATCGGCCTTGGCAAAATCAGGACGTTCCGCCGTGGCCGAAATGCCTGCGTGCAAAGGCGCCTCTGGTAGGTAGAGCGCATTTTCCCGCGAGGTATTTATTTCTTTTGCTTGCTTAGCGTCCCGCATCCAGAGGGTCACATCATGACCATTGGCGGCCAAAAGCTGGGCCAGCGCCGTACCCCACGATCCAGCGCCTAAGACAATGGCATTTACAGAGTTTGAAGTAGCGCTCATTAATTCAACTTCTTTTTGTCTGTGTCATCATCCGGCACAAAAATATCTGGCAGGGGATGCGCCGCGATACCTTCTTCTTTTAGGTCTTTTGATTCTTCTGGTGTTGTCGAGCCATAAATTCCGCGTTCGGGCTTTTCCCCGTAATGTATAGCACGCGCCTCTTCCGCGAAGTTTTCACCGACATTTTCGCAATTTTTTCCAATTTCAGTTCGAATTTTTGCCGCCATAGCCGTCATAGCTTTGGCCGCCTCTGCGGCACGAGCCTCGGTCTTACGGGCTGTTTTGACCGCAGGCGCCATAATCGCTTTTTCAACAGAGTTCGTCCCGCAAATAGAGCAACAAAGCAATCCCGATTTCTCCTGCTCATCATAATCAGCTGAGCTGGAGAACCAGCCTTCAAATTCATGTTCAAATTCGCAAACCAAATCATAGCGTATCATGAGGCTAGGCCTCGCCAAGCGGGGATACGGCGGCGCGCATTAGCTACTTTTATCTTATCAATCTCCGCGCAAATAAAGCCGGGTTCATCATGGTCGAGCTGTGCCGCAATTTCGCCCCAGGGCGCGACAATCATAGACCGCCCCCACGTCTTTCGGCCATCCTCATGATGGCCGCCTTGGGCAGGGGCAATAATATAAGCGCCCGTCTCAATCGCCCGGGCGCGTAACAGCGTTTCCCAATGCGCCTTACCCGTCGCAACCGTAAAGGCCGCAGGCACCGTAATCATATCGGCTTCGGCGCTTGCATAATGTGAGAAGAGAGACGGAAAGCGCAGATCATAACAAATGGTCATCCCCAGGCGGTGCGTGTCGACATTTACGCTGACAGGCACATCACCCGCTTCATAACTATCCGCCTCGCGGTACGTCTCACCTTGAGGCAGGGCAGCTTCGAACAGGTGGATTTTATCATATTGCGCCTGCAAACTGCCGTCAGGCGAAAAGAGGCAGGAGCGGTTCGCTATCTTGTCGTCAGCGCGCAATATGGCCAATGACCCAATCAGTAAATTGATAGACAGCTCTGAGGCTAATTCCGAGAACGCCGCAACACCGATATCCTCTTCCATCACCTGCAAGCTTTCGCGCAAAGCCACCGCATCGCGCTGCAGAAAATGCGTCATTTCGGGTGTTGCGATAAAACGCGCGCCTTCCGCGGTTGCCGCGCGCACTAAATCTGACGCCGCCGCGATATTTGCAGCCACATCAATGCCCGAACGCATCTGTATGACGGCAGCCTTCAAAATTTAGAGGCCAAGCAAAGGATCGAGACCGCCTGCCCTGTCCAAGTCGTGAATATCATCACAGCCGCCAATATGTTTTCCGTCAATGAAAATTTGCGGGAAAGTATTGCGGCCAGACCGCTCGTTCATTTCTTTGCGTTTTTTCCGATCCATCGCGGCGGGAATATCGATGATTTCAACACCTTTATTCTTCAGCAATGCTTTTGCCCGAATACAAAAAGGACAAAATGCCTTCGTATACATTTCAACTTTAGCCATGAGACATCCATTCTTTAAAAGTCTATTGACCCCCTATGTAGGGAGTTCGGCAGCTTTTGCCACGCGCGCAAGACATATTCCATC
>CAYWSI010000112.1:0-6607 GCA_964460585.1 uncultured Algimonas sp. | reverse complement strand
CGCCCTCAGACCCGCCGCCCGCTTTTTTCGGGTCGCTTGGCGCTTCTTCGCGTTCTGTTGTAATGTCCTCGAGATAGCTCGGCGCGCCTTGGGCTTTCATAAAGGCAGCGATGCGCTCCACTTCGCCGTCGGATACAAATGGACCATGGAGACGGCGCGGACGGCCTGTGCCTGCAAAGAGCATATCGCCATTGCCGAGCAAGGCTTCGCCGCCTTGCTCGCCAAGGATAACGCGGCTGTCGATTTTGGAGCCAACGCGGAAACAAATACGTGCAGGGAAGTTGGCTTTAATTGTCCCCGTAATCACATCTGTTGACGGACGCTGGGTCGCCATGATGACGTGAATACCCGCCGCCCGCGCCATTTGCGCAAGGCGCTGAACACTGCCTTCAATGTCTTTTTTAGCCACCATCATAAGGTCGGCCATCTCGTCGATAATCACGACGATATAAGGCATAGGCTCAAATTCGAGTGTTTCCGTCTCATATTCGGGCTCGCCCGTGTCTTTATTATAGCCCGTCATGATGGTCTTGGTCATGGTCTCGCCGCTGGCTTTATATTCCGCGACTTTCTCATTGAAGCCCGCCATATTACGGACATTCATCTTGGCCATTTTACGGTAGCGGTCTTCCATTTCCCGCACGGTCCATTTCAGCGCCACCACAGCCTTTTTCGGCTCTGTCACCACAGGGGCGAGGAGATGCGGGCAGCCATCATAGACGGAGAGCTCGAGCATTTTCGGGTCAATCATAATGAACTTACATTGCTCTGGCGTGAGCGTGTACATGAGTGACAAAATCATGGCGTTGACGCCAACCGATTTACCAGAGCCTGTTGTACCCGCGACAAGCAAATGCGGCATTTTGGCGAGGTCAGCCACGAAAGGCGTACCGCCAATATCTTCGCCGAGGATAAGCGGAAGTGACGCATCAGAGTCTGTGAAGACGCTAGAGGCCAGCATATCCCGGAGCCAAACCATTTCGCGCTTGCGGTTCGGCAGCTCAACACCCATCGCATTGCGGCCCGGAACCACAGCAATTCGCGCAGATTGCGCGCTCATATTACGAGCAATATCGTCAGACAGGTTGATAATGCGCTGCGATTTTACGCCAGGCGCAGGTTCAAATTCAAAGAGGGTGACAACGGGTCCGGGGCTGGCTTGGCCCATTTCGCCGTCCACGCCATAATCACCCATGACTCTGTGCAGCTGGTCAGAGGCGCGGCGCAGCGCGCCTTCATCATGAACCGTCGAGCGCGGCGGCGGCGTTTTAAGAAGGTCAAGACCTGGCAAGACGTAATCATCATTTCCAGAGAAATCAAAACTGGGCTGCGCGGTTTTCTTTTTGGCGGTCTTGCGCTTCGTTGGCGTCTTTTTGGCTTTAGGTTTAGGCGCTGCGACAGGCGCTGGCGCATAGGCAACGGGCGCAGGGGCAGGCGCAGGTTCGGCAACATCGGGAATATCACGGTAAAGCGGCTCGCTCGCCATTTGCCTATCCATTGGTACTTGGTAGCCTTTGCGGAAGAGGCGAACAATCCAAGCGGTAAAGCGGTCAATCCAAATGCGGATATAGGCCCAAACAAGCGTCGCTGCATCGGCAACATCCAATAAATCCTTCGTCACGACGCCGAGATAAAGCGCGAGCAAATAAGCTGCGCCCGCAAAAGATAGGATTGCAATCCAAAGCCCTGCGAGAGGGATATTGAAAGCCTCTAACCACCCTTTGGGCGTCAAATGCATCATATCGCCAATCCATCCGCCCAAACCACTGGCCATCGGCCAGCTCTGCGGAATAGGAAAGGCAGATAATGTCATTATGCCCAGTAAAATCACGCCTGCACCAATGGCCAGACGTTTCCATTTTTCACTTCGGCGGCGGGGTTTCACGCGGCCCATCACACGGCGAATACCGGAGAGAAGCACGAGCCCGCCAAGTAATAATCCGCCCCACCCCAGAACTTGCATCAGCACATTGGCCAAGCTTGCCCCCGGCGCACCGAATGGATGGCGGCCAACACCAATCCCAGCTGTATCGCCAGTCGGGTCAAAGGGGTTGTAAGAGAAAACACTGATCAGAATAATAGCCCCGAGCAAACAGAGAAAAAGCGCCCGTACAGCCCGCCAGAAAGCATTGCTTTGCTGGGCTGTGACCTCAGCCATCATCGCGTGAATATCCTCAGGGGCATATTCATAGCTCGCATCATAATTTGCAGTTGCGGATGGCGGAGGAGTCATTTGGACCTCAAAACAGGAATAAAACTTACTAAAATGTAAATTGGAAGGGTGAATGAGCCGTTAAAACCCATGGGAAATCGCGGGAGTTTTCGCAGAAAATGCGGGGTTTCCCTAATGAGCCCAGGCGCTTATGTGACATGTATGAAGACTGAGTTTGATATTCTAATTATCGGGGCTGGTTTGGTCGGTTTGACGAGTGCCCTCGCCTGTGCCGCCAGCGGCGCAAGGGTCGCACTATTGGACCGCGCGCCCATTACGGCAGGAAAAGATGGCCGCGCCTCCGCCCTATCCACAACCTCCTTACGGCTCTTTCAAAACCTCGGCGTAGATATAGAGGACCAGCTACAGCCCATCCGGGACATGCTCGTGACGGACGGCGATCCGAATAGTCCGTGGCGCCTGCATTTTGAAGGAGACGGAGACGGCGGAGATTTAGGCGCGCTCATTGAAAATCCAGCGCTGAAAGCCGCCCTCATCAAACGCATCTCTGAAAATAACGCGATAGAGATCTTTGCCCCTATCTCTGTACAAGACTATACCGAAGGCCCTGCCCATATCACTGTCGGCACAGACCAAGGCAAATTAAAGGCCAGTCTCGTGGTAGCAGCTGATGGCCGAAATTCTGTGTTGCGCCGCAAAGCCGGCATAATAAGTCAGCGGTTTGATTATGATGCCGCGTCACTCGTCACAACAATTTCGCATGAGCTGCCGCATGATGGATTGGCATGGCAACGCCTCATCAAAGGCGGGGCTTTGGCGGTATTGCCCTTGAAGGGGAAACGCAGCCAAATTGTCTGGTCTGGCCCCGTCAAAGGCATCAAGGCCGCGGAAAGCTTGAGTGAAGCGGATTTTCTGGCGCTTTTATCAGAAAGAATGGACGGCTATTTAGGAGCGATGCGCTGCAGCGCGCCGCGCCAAAGCTATCCCTTACGCCTGCAAGTCGCAGATGGGTTTTCGAAAGGGCGTATTGCCCTTGTTGGGGATGCAGCCCACATTATCCATCCACTCGCAGGGCAAGGCCTTAATCTGGGATTACGCGATGCGGCCGCCTTGGCGGACGGCGTAAAAATAGCCATCGATACCGGTCAAGATATTGGCGTGACGTCCCTTCTCGACTACGATTTATGGCGAAACATAGACACTCGTTCGCTCGGATTTTTAACCCATGTGATATCAGAGGTGTCAGGTACAAATCTAGCTGTTTTAGACCATGTAAAACGCCTGATTCTTGCCTTGACAAATGGCTCACCTACTCTCAAATCGGCCCTTGAAAAACACGCGTCTGGGGCAAGTCGTGAGGTACCAGATTTGATGCGATGACGCGTTTTTTGCGTTCACCTTGCATTCAACTTTGTCCCTTCATTAGACTCCAGACTATAAGATCGATGCCGGACAACTGCGCCCCGTTTCGGTATCGTAGCCCTGCCTCACGCTTTGCGAGAGGTAGGGCGTTTTCATTTTAGGAGAGCTGTCCTTCCGCCACATGTAAGATTTGCGCGCGAGGGCCAAAATCCGAAAATAAGCTTTGATCTGTTCCGGTCATGAAGACTTGTAAATTCAAATCGAGAAGCTCTTCCGCCAGCGCAGCCCTGCGCACCTCATCCAGATGCGCAGCGACCTCATCTAACAATAAAATCGGTGATTTATCCCCCAGTGCACGGGCCTGTGCGAGAATGACACCAATCAGCAGGGCTTTTTGCTCCCCCGTTGAACACAGGGCCGCAGGTAAGGCTTTGGTTTTATGAGTGACATGAACTTCCGTGCGATGCGGGCCTATCAAAGTCCGGCCCGCTCGCATATCGGTTGGGCGCTCTTGAGCCAGCTGAGCCTGGTAAGCCTCCGCGACAAAGGTCAAATCTTGAGACTCAAGAAATTGATCCTCTAACGTACCGCTGAGCCCGATAAGAGATTGTGGAAAAACCGTTTCTCGTGCGGCTATTTCGATCTGTAAATTCTGAATTGTTAAGACCCTTGCCTGCGCGACCAAAGCGCCGAATTTGGACAAATCCGTTTCAACAGCCTCATACCAAGCGCGGTCTGTAATCCCATCAGCTATAAGGCGGTTGCGTTGGCTACGCGCCTTTTCAAACCGCACCGCATTTGCAGCGTGCTCAGGGGTGAAGGCCAGCGCAAATCTGTCGATAAATTTGCGACGGTCTGCAGCAGGCCCCGTGAACAGCCTGTCCTGCTCTGGCGTGAGCCACAACATAGATAAACGTCGCGCCAGTTCTGGACCTGTGGCTGGCTTTCCATCAATTTTCAGCTGACGGCGGCGCGGAAATTCAGGGACTTGGCCGATAGAAATACGGGTCGGTTCCTCTTCCGCCCCTTCTTCATGCAAAGTAGCATTTATGCCCCATGCAGGAGCGGAGCTGCCATCTTCAACACGGGCCAAAAGCCCCGCTTTCGCGCGGCGCAATCCACGGCCCGGCGAGAGTAAAGAAATCGCTTCGAGCAAATTTGTTTTGCCCGCCCCATTCGGTCCATAAAAAGCGATAGCTCCGGGCTGAAACGTGGCATCCAGAGATGTGTAAGATCGAAAATCGATCAACCGCAAAGAGGCAATAGACGCCACTAATTACGGATTAGACGCGCAGCGGCATCAGCACGAATAAGGCGTGCTCGTCTTCGCTGTCTTTAACGAGTGCGGGAGAGGCCGGGCTTTCCAAAAAGAAGGTCGCATCGCGGCCCTCAACTTGCCCTGCAACATCCAAGAGATATTTTGCATTAAATCCGATTTCGAGCGGTTCCGCATCATAATCGACAGGCAAGTCTTCATTGGCATTTCCGCTCTCAGGGTTGTTTACCGTCAGCGACAAATTATGCTCATTTAAGCTGAGTTTGACAGAGCGGGACTTCTCGGCCGAAATAGTGGCCACGCGGTCAACCGCGCTTTTAAAGACCTGATTATCGATAGTAAGCTCTTTCGTATTGCCTTTCGGAATCACCCGCTCATAATCTGGGAATGTTCCGTCAATGAGCTTTGATGTCATGACAGCATCGCCTGTCTTGAACCGGATTTTAGCCTCACTCACGCTAACAGCGACATCACTGTCCATCCCGTCGATTAATCGCCGAATTTCTGCAACGGTTTTGCGCGGAATGATAACGCCAGGCATATCTTTAGCCCCTTTTGGCGCAGGACATTCAGCCAGTGCCAAACGGTGACCATCTGTGGCCACGGCGCGTAATGCTCCAGCATGACCATGAATATAAATACCATTGAGGTAATAGCGCGTTTCCTCAGTTGAAATCGCAAAGCGCGTTTTATCAATCAACCGCGATAGATCCTTGGCAGAAATTGAAAACTCATGCGTAAACCCGTCGGCTGTCATTTTCGGGAAATCGCCTGACGGCAAAAGCGGGAGCGTAAAATGGGACCGGCCCGCATCCACATCGAGACGGTCATCGGCGTTTATTTGGAGCACCACTTGTGATCCATCCGGTAATTTGCGCGCAATATCATATAGAGTATGTGCGGGGGCTGTGACTTGGCCGGGCGCGGAAATATCCGCCGCCGCAATTTCAGACACTTCGATATCTAAATCTGTTGCGACGAGTGTGAGCTGTCCATCTTCGGCGCTCATCAAAACATTGGATAAAATTGGAATCGTATTCCGGCGTTCGACGACGTTTTGGACATGTCCCAAAGCTTTTAGCAGTGTTGAGCGTTCAATAGAGAGGCGCATGATGAACCTTGAAATAAAATTACGTCATGAATCATAGCGTAATGTGCGCTTATGTGAAGACCACCGGACATAAAAATACCCGCCTCAGAGCTCTAAGACGGGTATTCAAGTGGATTTTTTGCCTAAGACTAAATTGAAACCTAATTCGTGCCCGTTTCTTGGGCGCGGCGCATCATTTCATCCCGAAACATGGCTGCAAAATCCGGTGGGTCCAGCAAGATAGGCATAAAGCCTCCATTTTGCGTCATAGACGCCATAATCTGGCGCGCAAATGGGAAGAGAAGACGCGGACACTCAATCATGATGAGGGGTTGAATTTCTTCAATATTGACACCTTGGAAGGCAAAGAGGCCTGAATATTCAAGCTCGGCAATAAAGACGACGTTATTGTCACGGCGGGCTTCCGCTTTCAACATGAGTGTGACCTCAACATTATCATCTTCCATCATCTGGCGGCCGATTTCGATGTTCACTCCAATTTGCGGTGCAGGCAATCCAGACCGCAAGCTATTAGGCGCGCCCGGGTTTTCGAAGCTTTGATCTTTTGTATATTGCGCCAATACGGACAACATCGGACCCTGAGGAGCCTGCTCAGGTGTAACGGCGGCCTCGCCTTCGATGGATAAACTGTCTTCTGCGGGTGTCTTTTCACCCTTTTTTGGTTTCTTGGCCATAATGCTCTTTC
>CAYWSI010000111.1:0-6621 GCA_964460585.1 uncultured Algimonas sp. | reverse complement strand
CCACCGTTTGCGGCTGTTCACTCGCGATGATGGATGCGGGCGTTCCGCTTAAGCGTCCTGTCTCTGGTATCGCCATGGGCCTCATTAAAGATGACGCGGGTATTGCGGTTCTGTCCGATATTCTTGGCGACGAAGATCACCTCGGCGACATGGACTTTAAAGTTGCGGGTACATCTGAAGGTATCACATCCTTGCAAATGGACATTAAAATCGCCGGTATCTCTGAAGAGATTATGACGACTGCCCTTGAGCAAGCTAATGCAGGCCGTCTGCACATCTTGGACGAGATGAACAAAGGCCTCGCCGAGTCTCGTGATGATGTGGGTGAATTTGCGCCGCGCATTGAAACGATGAAAATCCCGGTTGATAAAATCCGCGACGTTATCGGAACGGGCGGTAAAGTCATCCGCGAAATCGTCGACACAACAGGCGCGCGAGTCTCTGTTGAAGATGACGGCACAATCAAAATTGCCTCGACAGATAAGAAGTCTATCGACGCGGCCCGCGAATGGATTCACGGCTTAACAGCCGATCCAGAAGTTGGCGCTATCTATAAAGGTAAAGTCGTGAAGGTCGTCGATTTCGGCGCATTCGTAAACTTCTTTGGCAAGAAAGACGGCCTTGTGCATGTCTCTCAAATCAAGCCAGAGCGTGTGAACCACCCGTCTGATTTCCTTGAGGAAGGCCAAGAGGTTTTCGTCAAGCTCATGGGCTTTGACAATCGCGGTAAGGTGCGTCTCTCCATGAAGTTTGTTGACCAAGAGTCGGGCGAAGAAATTCCGCGCGAAGATAGCGATGAAGGTGAAGAAGAGCGGGAAGAAAAGCCAAAGCGCGCCCGTCGCCCACGCCGTAAAAAGTCTGATGACTAGCGATGTCTGGAAGTGACCCGATTGGGTTAATTCCAATCGTTAGCCGAGGCGGTAACGCCTCGGGTTGACGAGGTTTAAGAATATAAAGAAAACCCGGCTTATAGAGCCGGGTTTTTTATTTGGGTGGTTGCGGCCACATGCGCATGGCGACGGCGGTCATCATCATTAATTTGTGAGAATATGAATAATGCGCTAGGGTTGCGCAAATAAGGGGACAACATAATGGCGAATAAAGAGCTTATAGACTTCGTAAAAGAAAGTTTAGAGTCAGGGCAGTCGAGACATTCTATATCTGATGCCCTCCGTGCTGCGGGCTGGGAAATAGATGAAGTGAAAAATGCGATGCATAGTTTCGCCGATGTGGATTTCCCAATCGCCGTTCCGCGCCCGCGGCCTTATCTATCGGCGTGAGTTGCCTTTTTATATCTGCTCTTCTTTATCATGCTGGCGATTGTCGCATGGAGCTTAGGCTCGCTACTCTTTTCGATGATCAATATGGCTTTTCCTGACGCCGCAAGTTCTAACAATTACAAAGTAAAATGGACGCGCTCGCAAATGCGCGGCGGCATTGCTGGCTTGGTCGTAGCGAGTCCCATCTTTTTCTTCCTCGCGCGCTTTCTATCAAAGGCTCGGCAAAAAGATCCTGAATTGCAGCGATCTCAAATTCGCAAATGGTTGACTTATCTGACCTTGGTTGCGGCGGGCGCGACACTTGTGGGTGATGCCATTTCACTCGTTTATAATTTACTGGAAGGTGATCTTACACTCAGATTTGTTTTAAAGTCTATTGTCGTTGCGATGATTGCTGGTGCTATTTTCATATATCTTATTCGGGATGCAGAAAGTGGTGATCGTGAGGATGCGCTAGATGTCTAAAAATAACTCTGCGGTATTTAATAAAATTCTGGGCTGGTGTGTTTCGGCCGTAATTATTTTCGCGATTATTGGCGGCCTAATGATGGTCGGCAGCCCTATGAAGGCAAGAGATTTGAAAATTGACGCTAAACGTCTAAATAATATGCAGGATATCGCCCGCGTTATAAGCTGCTATGCTGATAAAGATGAAGGTGGTCTCCCCAGTAGTCTTGATGAAATTAAAGACTCCATTGACGGCGGCCTCCGGCATGACCCCAAATTGCGGCGTTGCCAAAATCTGAAATGGAAAACAGACCCGGTTTTAGATGTTGATTTCGAATATAAGAAATTAGGGGAGAAAAGCTTTGAACTCTGCGGCGTTTTTGAACGAAAACAAGATCCCAAACTGACGAAAAATAAATCTATCTATGGCACCAACCAGAACATCATTTTAGATACAACCGCGCTTCGACCCAACGCAGGCAGGCATTGTTACACGGCGAAAAACTGGAATTAAGTTATAATTTCTTTCACGGGTTTTCACATCTCTGCATCAACTCTGCGTCTTGACCCCTTTGCCTAGGCCACCCATCTAATCCCTATGACTGATAATACATTGACCCCCCGCGAAATTGTCTCAGAGCTGGACCGCCATATTGTGGCACAGGGCGATGCCAAGCGCGCGGTTGCGATTGCACTGCGAAACCGCTGGCGCCGCCGCCGCGTTCCTGCCGATTTACGAGATGAAGTCACGCCGAAAAATATTCTGATGATTGGGCCGACGGGCGTAGGCAAAACCGAAATTTCCCGCCGCCTTGCTAAGCTCGCCCAAGCGCCTTTCATTAAGATTGAGGCGACGAAATTCACAGAAGTTGGTTATGTGGGCCGTGATGTCGAACAAATAGTGCGGGACTTGGTCGAAGCCTCTATTTCCCTGCTGCGCGAGGAAAAGCGCGGACAAGTGCAAACGCAAGCCGAGGAGGCGGCTGAGAGCCGCATCATTGACGCCCTTGTCGGGGCGAGTGCCTCTGATGCCACCCGCGAAAAATTCCGCCAGAAATTACTCTCTGGAGCGCTAGACGATAAAGAAGTCGAATTAGAGCTGACCGATAATAGCTCGCCTTTCCAAGGCTTTCAAATTCCGGGGCAGCCAGGCTCTTCTATGGGGATGATGGACCTCTCGGCCATGTTTGGGAAAGGCGGGAAGACCAAGACTGTGAAGCTCCGTATTGGCGATGCGCATGGCCCGCTACTGTCTGAGGAAGCCGATAAATTACTCGATGAGGACGCGATTAAACGCGACGCGGTTAGCCGGGCCGAGCAAGACGGTATCGTCTTTCTGGACGAGATTGATAAAATCACGACGCGCTCTGATGCGCGCGGCGGCGATGTCTCCCGTGAAGGTGTGCAGCGTGATCTCTTGCCTTTGATTGAAGGGACGACCGTTTCGACGAAATATGGTCCTGTGAAAACAGACCATATTCTCTTTATCGCCAGCGGCGCGTTCCATGTTGCCAAGCCTTCGGACTTATTGCCAGAACTGCAAGGCCGCCTGCCGATTCGCGTGGAATTGCGGGCTCTAACTGAGGCGGATTTCGTCCGTATCCTCACAGAGCCCGAAGCCAGCCTCATTCGTCAATATACGGCTTTAATGGCCACGGAAGAGGTGACGCTTGATTTCACAAAAGACGGGATTGCGGAAATCGCGAAGCTCTCCGCTGAGGTCAATGCCAGTGTTGAAAACATTGGCGCCCGGCGGTTGCATACGGTGATGGAGCGGCTGCTCGATGAGATTAGCTTTACCGCGTCTGATAAGAGCGGCCAGACATTTACTATCGATGCGGCCTATGTTTCGGAGCATGTCGGCAAATTGGCGCAGGACCAAGATCTCAGCAAATTTATCCTCTAACGCCGTTTTCACGTGGGGTCTCGGCTTTGTGATATCATGTTAATTGAAGCATTAGCGCCGCAGTGTATTTAGGGTTCAAGACTGCCGAGCTGAGGCTTCCTCCCTCCCCCAAAACCTCGGTTCGGCAGCCTAACTTTTAATAGTTCTGAAAAGAGAGAAAAATGAAAACTATATTTAAAGCGGCTTTGATTGGCTTTGCGATGTCCGCAGGCACTCTCAGCACTGTGAGCCTTGCCTATGCGGCAGGTCCCGTCGCCGCGGCTTCCGCCACTGCCACTTCAGGCAGTTTTGAAAAAACGAGCTTCAGAATCAATGGTGACTGGGCCATCGTCAAAGAAAATGGACAAACCATCTTGCGTTTCTCTGATAATTTCAAAACTAAAAATGGACCGGATTTGAAACTCTTCCTTTCGCCTAAATCTGTTAGCGATGTGACGGGTAAAACTGCAACACAAGGCGCTGTGAAACTCAGCGTGTTGCGTTCAAACAAAGGGTCTCAAGACTATATCATTCCTGCCGATATTGACCTGTCACAATATGGTTCAATCTTGATCCATTGTGAGGCTTATTCAAAACTTTGGGGCGGGGCTAACCTTTAGGGTTACCGCTTTAAAAATACATACCACGCGCCCGAACCTCCATGTTTAATATGGGCGGGCGCGTAACTCGCAATTAACGGGCGCACAGCCGGGTCCGCTATCCAAATCGGAAAATTGCGGCGCAAGACGCCATCCCCGCGCAGACCTTTTCCTGTAATCACTAAAAGACAAAATTTATTACGATTAGAGGCGCGCATGATTGCGCGGTGCAGGGCAGGTCGTGCCGAGTTTTGTGTCATATCATGTAAATCAATTTTCGCATCAATCTCGACGCGGCCGCGCCGCACGCGCTTATCCTGATTGACATCAAGGCTCTGCGGAAGCGGCTTGGCTTTTGAAATATCTGGCGCGGGAATACGCAGCATATTTGCAAAGTCTTCACGGGTCGGCAGAGGCTTTGCGCTGCCCTTGCCTTTGAAACGCCGCCGCGGGCTAACGCTTTTCGAGACGTGGTGCCAAATTTTCGTCTCGCCGGGTTTAAGCGGACGATCGGTCATGAGGATAAGGGGTCAGCTATAAAGCGAGGTAGGAATACCGTCCATTTCGCGCGGTGTTTCTGCACGCCCGCTCGCTCGCCAGCTTCATCGCCTGAACCAAAGAATAGATCTGCGCGTAAAGGCCCTTTAATGGCACTGCCCGTATCTTGTGCGGCCACGAGAAGACCAGTCTTTTGACCGCGAAAATCTCCGGGTCTCAACGGGAGTGTCGTCTCCAGCCAGACGAGACTGCCATAAGGGTGATAGCGTGGATCTACCGCAATCGCCCCCATGCCCGTCAAAGGCACGCGCATCGCGCCTTGCGGGCCTTCTCCAGTTTGGATCGATTGTTCCGTGAAATAAATATAGCGCGGATTTTCATTCATGAGCTCGCGCGCGGCTTTGGGACCATTGCGCTGCATCCAATCGTCGATAGATTGTTTAGAGGCCGTGTCCCGCGTCAGTGCGCCGCGCTGAATTAAGACCGCGCCAATGGAGCGGTAGCTATGTCCATTATTCGCTGCATAGGCGGCGCGTAAAATGCGGCCGTCTGAATATTTTAACCGGCCCGATCCTTGGACTTGTAAAAAGAAGACATCAATTGGCCGTCCATAGGCGATGACCCGTGACGTGCTGGCATTGACCTTCGAACGCGGCAGGGTGAGTTTGGCGGGTTCGATGGGTTTGGCTAAAATTGGTTCTGAAAACTCCGCACTCGGTATAAGGCGGACCTCAACCTCAGGCTCATAATAGCCTGTTAGAAGCCCATCAGCTGCGTCTGGCGTCGCAAGGGAGACAGGTTTAAACCAACCCTCAAAGAATTTTCTCGCATCCTCTGCGCTAGGTTCAACCGATTGAAGCACTGTTGCGCTTTGACAGGTCTGCCGCCAATCACCATAGGTTCCATATTGCGGTAAATTGGGATTTAAATAGTTTGCGTCTTCCGCGTTGGACCATGTTTCACAGCCCCGTACAAAGGCAGATAAGGCCGGGGTGGGATCATGCGTATTCCAAAATGGCAGCGCGGCAAACTCTGAGGGTTCAGGCGCTTCAATCACAGGGGCCGGCGGCGGTTCAACCGGAGGCGGGGGCGGCGTTTGAACACGCGGCGCAGGCGGCGGCTCTGGTAAAGGCCGTGCTTTTGGGATCTCTTCGTTTTCGGCGGCGGGCACATCTGGAGAGATTGGCTCTTCAGGCAGGGTCGAACAGCCCGTTACAAGACTACCCAATAATAATAGACCAAAAAGGCGGCGCATTTTAGGCTGTTGTATCAGGCGTGGGATCAGCCTCTAATGTATCGCCTTCATTGGGTTCTACATTCGCCAAAAGCCAATTGAGGTTTGTCTCTCTAAAGTCGCGCGTATATTCCCAAACTTCGGAAACAGAGGACAATACATCAGGGTCACCCATTACGATTTCACCTTCAGCATCGCGCAAGGCCGAGGTTAGGTCAGCTTCATAAAGAACCGAGATATAGGCGATCTTTCCTTCCGTTTTAGCGGCTTTGATGGAGGCTTTGCGAAGGCGCCCTAAATCTGTGATTTGCGTTTGGCCGGCTTCTTCTCGCGTCGTTATCGCCGCGTCATAAATCGCGAATGTCTCTGGCGTTAGAAGATCATTGAGTCGTTCGCGGTCGCCATTGGCAAAGGCCTCTAAGATAATAGAATAGGCGGCTGTCGCGCCACTCATAAAATGTGAAATAGAGAAGGACGGGTCCAGCTTTGTAATCCCAGACAGGCCGAGGCGTTCAATTTCTGGGTTCACCTCGGGGGCCGCTTTGCGGTTCGGGTCTTCCATACCATAATCGACAGGGTCCGATTTTTCTTCTGGCACGCCGCCAAATCCCGTTTGTTTTCCCAAAACTGAGTAAAAAACAACTACAACAACTGTGGCTAATGCCGCATAAATGATGA
>CAYWSI010000110.1:0-6718 GCA_964460585.1 uncultured Algimonas sp. | reverse complement strand
CAAGGACTTGAATAAGGCTGATAAGGATTGTCAGTACATGTTGAACAGACCCGCGGCGATTGGCCATTGCAATAAGGTCAGCCTCAGTCGTGTTGATTAAATTCTGCCAGACATCATCCAATAATGTCGCATACCAAAAATACCCCCAAAGCGTGAAGGCGAGGGTGGCAAGGCAAATGGCGAGTAAATTTCGTAGCATTCGAGGTTCCAAATTATGAGGGTTTAACCTCGCAATTCTCTTGCCAAAATCTTAACGCTCTCAATTTTGTCATAAGTTTTATGGGGGTTGGTCGCCTAAAACAAAACTTTTTCAAATTTCACTTTGTTTAAATCATTTTGGGATAGAACATTCTTAATAATTAGAAAAATATCTAAGAGTGAACGGTGAAATCTAGCAATAAACATACAGCCTCTTTGGCTGAAAAATCGCCTGTGCGCGCTGCAATTTTCTCCATGCGTAAAGCTTGGATTGCAGTGGGTGTACTCAGTTTGTTTGTCAACATACTGATGTTAACGGGCCCGATTTATATGCTTCAGGTTTATGATCGTGTTATCACAAGCCAAAGCATGTCGACCTTAATTGCGCTATCGATGCTCATGGTCGCCCTTTATAGTTTTATGGGGCTATTAGACTTCTTCCGGTCTCGCATACTCGTTCGCATTGGAACACATGTCGATGAAGAACTGAGTGCGCCGTTATTCAAAAATTGGTTGAAACAAGGCGTTCGCGGGAAGCTGACAAATGGTCAACGGCCTCTTCAAAGCCTTGCTGTTATTAAAAGATTTTTGGTGGGACCGTCGCCGACGACATTTTTTGATGTGCCGTGGACGCCAATATATATAGCCGTCATTTTCATGATTGATTGGACTTTAGGCGTCTTTGCGACCGTGGGTGCAATCCTAGTGTTGATCGTTGCTATTGCCGCGGAATTGCGGACCCGCGGAAAAGAAAAGGTTTCTAAGAATAGCCGCGCGAAGAGCCAAAAATTTACGCAAAAAGTCTATTCTCAGTCCGAAGCTGTCATATCTATGGGCATGTCCCAAGAAATGATACGTCGTTGGGAAGCCTTAAAGCGCGAGGGCGAGGAGAGCGATTTATCTGCTAGCGATATCTCAGGCGGAGCCACAGCACTGTCTAAGGCGTTTAGAATGTTTTTGCAGTCTGCAATTCTGGGTCTGGGTGCAGCTCTCGCGATTCAACAAATTATTACGCCAGGTGCGATGATTGCGGGTTCAATCATCTTAGGCCGCGCACTTGCGCCAATCCAAATGGTAATTGGTCAGTGGAGAGGTTGGATTCAGACGAAGAACGCTTACGCTGATTTAAATGAATTTTATGCGGCTATGCCGTCAGGAGCAGAGAAAATTTCTTTGCCAACACCGACAGGGGCTCTTGTTGTTGATCGCGTCTCAGCAGGCCCTCCTGGAGCGAATAAAGCGACATTGAAGAATTTGAACTTCAAACTAACACCTGGTGAGGGCCTTTGTATTCTAGGGCCGAGCGGGTCAGGGAAATCCTCACTTGCGCGACTATTAGTTGGTGTATGGATTCCGCAGCAAGGCGCAGTTCGCTTAGATGGCGCGACCCTGGATCAATGGGAAACAGAAGATCTTGGCAAACATGTCGGTTACTTGCCACAAAAAGCTGAATTATTCGAGGGAACTGTCGGCGAAAATATCTCACGCTTTAGAGAAAATGTGCAGCCAGAAGCCATCATTCGGGCGGCCCAAATTGCGAGCTTCCATGACTTTATTCTGAGCTTACCGGACGGATATAACACACAATTAGGCGATAATGGCGTGATACTTTCCGTTGGACAAATTCAGCGTTTGGCTTTGGCGCGCGCCGTTTTCGGTGACCCTTGTTTGGTTGTTTTGGATGAACCGAATTCAAATCTTGATGCGGAAGGTGACAAAGCCTTGAACGCGGCCATTCATTACATGCGCGGTCAAAATAAGACGGTTGTCATTATTTCTCATCGTCCGACGGCTATGGCGGCTGTGAATAAGGTGCTGATGCTGCGCGGCGGACAACAAGAGAAGTTCGGATTAAAAGAGCAGATTTTCAAAATCGGTAAGTCACACACGGCTAAGCCGCGTTCAGCTGGACCGCAAGGGAATGTACCTCAAAATGGCGCACGCCGCGGTCCAACACTTAGAGTGCCGCAGGGGTCAGTATAATGGGACAACATACATATACACCACCGATGAATGGCGCGCGAGCTGTACCTCAGAATCAAGCCGTACCTCAGACTATGGAAGAGGTTAGACAGGCCCTCCGCAATCGTGTGCCAGACCCTGCTGAAATAGCGGCTGCACAAGCAGCTGAGCAACAGAAAGCTAAACCAGCTTGGTCACTTAAGAGATCGAAAAATTCTGAGCCTAAAAAAGAAAAGCTCAAGAAAGAAAAGACAGCTAAGCCCAAGAAAGCAAAACTTAAGAAAGTAAAACTTAAGAAAGCTAAGACGGAAAAAGTTAAGTTGCAGCCTGGTCAGATGCCTGAACTCAAGCCTGAGACAAAACTTGAACCAAAGCTTGTTGTGACGCGTAAGCAAAAACCGGCGCCTAAGCCAAAACCTGCGAAGGTGAAAAAGCAACGGGCTCCGAAAAAACTGCGTGCGCCAAAGACATCATCTGCGCCTCGCGTAGAGCAACCCTCTCACGATCGTCGACGGTCTGATCGTCGCCGAGGCGATGCGGGGTCTTTGCGGAAACAAAAAACGAGTATGTCAGAGCTTGCGCTTAATAAATATCTTCGCGGCGGTTATGTAACTTTATTTGGTCTCGTCTTTGTTTTTGGCGGCTGGACAGTCTTAGCAAAAATTCAAGGCGCTGTTGTTGCGTCTGGACAAGTAGCCGTCGATGGCGACCCAAAAATCCTTCAACATTTAGAAGGCGGTATCATTAGTGAAATCGCGGTCAAAGAGGGCGATTTTGTTTCTCAAGGTCAAACAGTTTTAAAATTAGATGCCATTATTCTTGAAGCCAATCTTGACGCTGCGGAGACGAATTATTTCGAAAATCAAGCTTTAATTGACAGACTAATTTCTGAGCAAAAGGGTTCTGGTCAGATTCATTGGTCTCGCGAAATAACAAACCATCGGTCTAATCGCCGGGTGAAATTGGCTATGTCTGGTCAAGAGCAATTATTCGATGCGCGTCGCAATGCGATTTCAGGTCAAATAGAGCAATTATCTCAACGCTTAGAGCAATTAAGAGGTGAGGATAGTGGTCTGATTTCTGAAATAGATTTCACACAATCTGAATTAAATCTTGTTGAGCAAGAACATTTGCGATTGTCAGATCTATTGCGCCAAAATTTAGTGTCGCGTAACCGCGTGACACAGCTTGAACTCGACGCAACGCGTTTAAGAAATTCTGTCGCAAAGCTCTCATCGCGCCGTGCAAGCGTCAGCAGTCTTATTGAAGAAACGCAGATTGAAATCGCGCAAATTGGACGTCTTCGTGATGAGCAAATTTTGACTGAACTTCGTATTGCTCAGACGCAGGCGGAGAGTTTTTCTGAAGCTTTGAAAACTGTGTCTAAGAAAGCGAAACATGTTCAATTATCAGCCCCTGTTTCAGGTGTTGTGCATGAGATGACGGCGACGACAATTGGCGGGGTCATTGCGCCTGGGCAAGAAATTATGCAAATTATTCCGAAGCGTGACAGCCTTATTATTAATGCGCAAATCCAGCCCCAGGACATTGATCAGGTTCGCCTAGGACAAGACACAAATGTTATCTTCTCTGCGCTTAAGCAAAGTGCTGCGCCCGAACTTTCCGGCGTTGTCTCTTATATCTCAGCAGATAATTTAATCGATCCCATAACAGGGTCTGCTTATTTCGATGTTGAGATTTCTATTGCTGACTCTGAATTGCCAAAATTACAGGGACAGGCACTTATTCCTGGAATGCCCGCTGATGTATTTGTTCAAACGGAAGAACGTTCTGTGTTTGATTATCTCACAGGTCCACTGAAAGACACATTCCGAAAGACTATGCGCGATGGATAAGGCTAAAAATACAATATTGCAGACCATCAAAATGAACGTCTTTGCAAGAGGCATCTTGCTGTCTTGCATTGGGCTAGGCGTGACCGCTTGTAGCGAGACAAGTCAAAACCTTTACGCACCATCTGGGAATGCGTGGCAAGGTTCGCATTTAAATCCAACGGCATCATATGTTCCTTCTACACAGCCGCGAACGCCATATGTAAAACTGGCGCAAAATAATGCTGTTCCTAGTCTCAGAGGTCCGAGCCGTGTTCGTAATGCTATTTTGCAGCAATATCATTTCGATGAGAGCCCGAGACATACTAGAGCGATAACTCCATCAGTTGCACCTCAAAACACGACTCTAGAACATCGTTCAAACCCAGTTGTCTCAAAACAATATTTCCAACATCAGTTGGAAGAGAGCACACCGCGCAATGTAATAAGCCATCCCTCACCAGTGCAGAAAACCACGCCTGCGCCTCAGGTTAATCAAACTATCCAGCCTGCGCCAAAAACAAATTTTCAGCCAACCTATCAAGGGACTGGAACATCTATTGGTCAATCTTTTAACACGGCTGTACAGCAGTCCTCCAGAATAGCCATTGAAGATATTAAAATCCAAGAAGCTGAAGAACAATTAGAGCAAGCCAAAGCTCAGGGTCGGTTTAAATTGAATTTGGAAGGCACTGTCGGCGCGAGTCAAAATGAAATTGATTTTAGAGTTGTTGACCGTACAGACTCGGATTTTCGTGTCCCCCGTGCGGCGGGTTTAAATCTTTCGCTACCGATTTATCAAGGTGGCCGCATTAATGCGCAGAAAGATGTGGCAAAGGTCGATGTAGAAACCGCGAAGGCAAATTACCAAGTTGTTGCGAGTAATGTTACAGAAAAAGCGGGAATTGCGCATTTGGATGTACTGCGTGACCGTGCTCTTATTGAAGTTTACACCCGCAATGTTGCATTATTGCAAAGTCAAAAAGATACCGTTCAAGCCTTGCTTCACGCAGGCGAGAATACTGTCACAGATGAAGCTCTCGTGGATGCGCGTTTAGCCTCTATTCAGGCGAGCCTCAAACAGGCTCAGTCTAATTTGTCATCAAGTGAAAGCCGCTATAAAAAACTAACAGGTTTTCCTGCGCCCGCGCTTTCACCCGTTAATGAGTTTGAACTTCCTAGCTCTTTGCAAACTGCAAAGGAAACGGCTCTGAGTAATAACTCTCAACTGCAAGCCATGCGCTCTCAATCCGAAGCTGCCTATCACAATATCAAGGTTGCGAAATCACTGGGGCGTCCGAAGCTGGCTCTGCAAGGCGGATTACGCGCCTCTGAAGGACAGTCGGATACGATTCGTAGAGCATCTGCTGCTGAACTATTATTAAATCTAAGTGTTCCAATTTTATCAGGCGGTGAAAATAAATCGCGCGTACGACAAGCCGCTCTAGCGCAGTCGCGCTCCGTATTAGAAACGCGTGCACTTCAGGAAGATATAACTGAACGTATGGAGCAATTATGGGCTGAAGTGAGCGCTGCGAAGCAGAGCCAGGGCCTTAATTTAACG
Organism: uncultured Algimonas sp.; assembly: GCA_964460585.1. Taxonomy (GTDB): domain Bacteria; phylum Pseudomonadota; class Alphaproteobacteria; order Caulobacterales; family Maricaulaceae; genus Litorimonas. The sequence goes on along the minus strand of CAYWSI010000110.1, from coordinate 1,162 downwards.
CAAAAAAATGCGGCCGAGAAAGCTTATCAAGCTATTCTTTTGCAACGGCAAGCGGGTGTGGCAACATCGTTAGATGTATTGTCAGTAGAGCAGACGCTCTTAGATGCAGAGCTTAATATTATACAGGCGAATAATGCTGAAGGTGTCGCTAGATTGCAAATTTTGAGGCTAATGGGAACTTTGTAAACGGTTCCCAGTCACGTTGAAACGATGGATGAGTTGAGCTTTTTAAGAAGTTAAATTCTATTTTGTTGCAATGAGGCTGACGTTTAAGAGAGTGCTTCCGACTTGGGATGCTAATTTAAGCGAGCCCGAAATTCGAAGGCGAAGATTGGATTTGTCGTTGCCAGACTACCGGCTCTGAACTGACCTTTGGGATTAAAACAAACAAAATTGACGTTGGCATCATATCCACTTGTAGGGGTGTAATCACATTCGGCAAAACTCGCAGGCCGCGTTGCTCCATCAGAAAAACCGAGATCGGTCGTCTCATTAAAGGTTAAACCACTTCCAGTTTCGGTGAAGAGGACAGAGCCCGTAGCGGGACCGCTGTCATCAATGTCCCCATTGTAAAACTCAACTTCAGGCGGGAGTTCATCTACGAAAAATAATGAGCCATTATCAATGGGTGCTGAGCCTGCATTTGTCGCTTCGATTTTATAGATGACGTCGCTGCCGGGAATATAATATTGATATGAGCTACCGCTATAGGGCGTGACTGTTTTGGACGCGGAGAGGTTCGTCGTTTGATTGTTTTGGAAGAGTGCATAAAACATTTCTTCAGTCGTATGTGTGCGGCTTGTGTCTCCTGCGACAACTTCCTCATCAATGGAGTAATGCAATGCATTATTTGGAAGCGGGTCATTTCCATAAAGCACAGCCCAGCCGCCTTGCCCGCCATCTTCTGCCGCCTGTGTCATGACGCCTGTGTCGTAATCCAGACCGACGCTATAAACGTTAGGGGGATTGTTCCCGACGCCTCCGCCCTGATCTGCACCTCTTGAAAAGCGGTAAGCCACATCGTTTAGGGTGCCAATTTTAGCGTCTGCCACGATATATCCAATAGTCTCAGTAGCCCGAGAGTTGTTTATTTGTCCAATATGTTTGCCGACGCAAAAACGCGCGGGACTTGGCCGAGTACCCCGGTTAAGACAATTATTTG
>CAYWSI010000109.1:0-6737 GCA_964460585.1 uncultured Algimonas sp. | reverse complement strand
ATCGCGAATTGGTCGATGCTAAAGGCGCAACAGATGCGGTCCATCCCTATGATGCAATCTGGAAACGTTATGTACAGCGCAAAGACAAAGCGCGCTATACGCCTTTAACCTCATCTAAATAAAGCCATAAAATTCTGCGCCGAGTAAACTGAATCATAACGCCTCATCGCTATGTAAACGCCGAAAAGGAGGCGGCGTGCCGGAAAAATCAGCCACAATAAGTGAAAAATATTTCGACTATTTCGAAGGTTTTATCTCCTTTCTCATTGACCCAAATGACCGGCTTTTTATTGTCTACTTATTAAGTTCACTCGCCATCGTTTATTTCCTCTACCGAAAGTCAAAATCTGATGAGGGACTTTTAAGCTTCATATTCCCCAAATCCGTCTGGAATCATCCCTCCGCTTGGCTGGACGTACGATATTTCTTTTTTCATGGCATGATTGGCAAGTTCATCGTTCACATTTTAACCGCGGGGGCTTTCATTATAGGCGTCAGCCTAACGGTAAATTTGGAGACGCTCGATAATCTCATTGAGCCATCAAATTTTACCTTAATATACCGTAGCGCAATGGCCATAACTGCCTTCATCATCATGGCCCTGATTAGTGATTTTGTTGCGTTTTATCTACATTATCTGCAGCATAAAATTCCGTTATTATGGCAGTTCCATAAGATACATCACTCGAGCGAAGTGATGCACCCGCTTTCGAACTTTAGAGAGCACCCCGTCGATAATTTGACCTATGATTTCATAATACAGTTCGTAAATGGAATCGCCTCGGGACTTATTTTAAATATTTTAGGTTTTTCGCCCGATGCCATCCAAATTTTCGGTCTTGGAATATTAGCTCTTCTTTTCAATCTCATTGGATATCAATTACGGCATTCGCATATCTGGTTGCGTTGGCCCGGCATTTGGTCAAAAGTTTTTCCAAGCCCCGCCCATCATCAAATACACCATAGCCGTCATCCAGATCACCTAGATAAGAATTTCGCCTTCACGTTCCCAATATGGGATGTGTTATTTAACACATATGAAATGCCCGAGGACAACCGAGATGTGGAATTCGGGATTGTCGAAGATAGTTCAGAGCTAAACAGCTGCCTCAATCTCTATTTCATCCCCTTTAGAGATGCTTATCGCCTATTCAAAAACGAGAAGAAAACTGAGCCTTCCCTAATTCTACCGGCGGTAACACATCCCGAAAAATCGGGTTTAAACCCTTAGGTCATTGGGCGGCTATAGGCTCAACGGTAATTCTAAATAGCGAGAATAAATATAGTCTCGATGCGCCAGCAAGATTGGATCAAAAGCTTGATCTGTTTCTGGGAAAACCTGCTCGAAAACAGCGCGAGATTTTGGATGCATCGCGCATTGATTATCGGGCAGCGGGTCGAAAAATGCCCTCGCCCAAATCGGCGATGTGACAGGCAAAGACATTATTGTTTATTGCTCAGTCGGGCGTCGATCTTCTCTCTTCGCAGAACGCGAGCAAGCCACCCTCATGAAGATGGGCGCAGCCTCTGTTTCTAATTTAGAAAACGGTATCTTCGGCTGGCATAATGAGCGGCGCGAGTTGGAGGATGCTGGAGGCAAAACGGATGTGGTCCATCCCTATGATGCAATCTGGAAACGCTATGTGCAGCGCAAAGGTAAAGCTAGCTATACGCCTGTTCCGACGAAATAATTTACGCTTTACAGCGTTCAGTCAGTGTCCTTGATGAGGCGAATTTAGGCCGCTCGATATATTGTCTCAAATAAATATGAATTTAGTCAATTTTTGGCGGCAATACTTCTTCTGGCTGAGCTTTACGAAAAATATTTAGAATAGGATAGTAATTTTCTTGAAGCGTAAGAGGTGTGACTGTTTTAACAACTAAGCCGTCAATCTGATTTGTAATGGAGGTTTCGTGTTCTTCGTTGATATTATGCAGATAAAATTGAGGTTTTGGGGTGTTTAGGGGAGGATAGAAGCATATTTAGGTTATACAACACCGTAACTATTATCCTCTTCATAGGAGTGATAGACTTGTTGTTGGGCCATCTCAGCTGCGCGCTGTTGCTCAGGCATGTCTAGACCAGCCTCGAGCGTAGCGGTATGACCTGCGGTGAGCAGTTCACTCACGCGATCCTCGGTCGTCATCTCTGGCGTTATTTCTGCTGGAATGGTTTCAACCCCGTTGTGATATAAATTACCGAACATAGTTGCTGCGTCAGGGTGCTGTATGGCCGCATGCGCCGGAGAACGTTCCCCGCCTGTATAGGCCGCTTCCAAAATTTGGGAATCGACGGCCAACATTTCAATCGCTTCTTCAGTACTGACCTTGCCTGTTTTTATCGGGGCGGGCGTTGGAACGGGCGTAATCTCAGGAGCGGCGCCTTGCATGACCCCGTCAACAATATCGCCATCGCGTGTATTGACGGTTTCCATATTATCAAACGCGACACTATCAGTGCCGTTGCGGACGGTGCCGCTACTTCTGTCAATTGTACCGTCAGGTTTTTTATTAAAGGTCCAAATGACAGGGCCCATAGACGGGTCGAGGGAGAGCGTATCATTCTCAGCATAGGCTGTGCCATCTGCTTTGAGAGGCAAATCGCGCCCATCGAGTTTCTCAACGCCTGAAAGGTCTTTGATAAGAAAAATATCGTCGCTACCCGTCCCTCTTACGGCTTCCGTATTACGCCATGTATCTTTTGCGCTATGGGATTTAATTTCAGTGACAGTCTGTTGCGTGGTTACGCCGTCAGTGACGACACCACTTTGGATTTGTTCCTCGGTCGTGTAGCTTTTTTGAACGGTGATATTATCTGCGCCAATTTCAACCGCTAGCCCCTTACCCGCTCCCACAACAAAATAGTCTGCCGTGTCAAAGCCGCCCTGCATATCCACGTTCATATTTACATTCTGATTGGCGTAATTAGTTTCATTGAAAATAGAGCCGCCAAAATCAGACTTTAAAGGGGCTCCGTCACTTATGGCTTTTGCAGCAGCTTCATTTGTTACCGATTGATCCGCAATCATGACGTTATCTGCAAAACGATCCGCGATTTCGCGGTCGTCAAGCGGATTATTTGCAATGTTATCGCGGGCCGTATCTTTTGCAGCACGGTTCCAACGCCCACCCGAGCTTCTCACGTCTTGCTTTTTAGCTTCATAACGTTCCTCATTTGAATTTGAACGCGCTGCGGTTTCCGCAAGCGGGCCTATGCGGCCATATAACTTTTCCGTAATGGGAGTGAAACCTGCACCTCGCTTGGTGGCATCATGAGAGACATCACTATTTGTGTCTAGAGAGCCATAGGTCATTGTGCCTGCAAGCTTGTCGTCCAGATTTACGGACTTAAGGCGAGAGTCGTTGGAATTTAATTCATAATCTAATTGTACGCCGCTACCACTTTGCCCTCTGACGGCTCCCATGCCATCATCAGACGTTGGTGAGCTATCCTTCTTCGTTATTAAAAAGTCACCGGCGGAAGCGGTTCTAAGAGAATTCGGCGATAGAGTCCCTTCGGTCTTGTACATATCTTCACCGTTAAAAGGAGATTGCCCCGGGTAGCCGGCTGACTCGATTTTTCCTGCAGCATCATTTGGGTTTTCGAAGACAATCATTGAGGCCGTAGGTGCGTTACTAATGTCGGTCGTGACAACTGCAAAATCTGATGGTTCGGAGTTTCCTGCTACAGACCAGTCACCGATGTTATGAATATCACCGGATCGCGCTGTTTTTGTGTCTCCTTCATCATCGTGCCCCTCGCGTAATGTTGCCTCTACCCGCGTTACAGACTCGCCATTTAAATTAAAATTATGAGCAGCTGTGAGTAATACGCCATCTCCGATAGATACAGCAGAACCACCTCCTGAGTATCTTGCAGATCTAGAGTCCAACTCAACGGCGTTATTGGCGACATCATTTGTATTTAACGTCTCATTATCACGAACTCTTCTCTCGGGCATGTTTTTACTCTTTCTTGATGAATTCGGTGCAACCGCTCTTGAAAAAATCATTAATATTAGATGATTTCAATGGCTCACGTTTTGGCGACCCAATATGTTTGAAATCCGCATAGCAGACGGGCGAGTCTTGGGCGCGAACAAGGTCAAAATTCGACTGGATTAAGTTTTGAGACTCACAATTATTGAGTTCAGATTGTCCGAGATTAATGTTACAATTTAGCGAAATAGTGTTTTCGAAAACACCCTCTCCACAGCCGGGATAAATAGGAATCCTACATCCCAGTCGAGCCATATCATGTAACTGTGTCCGTCTGATTTTTGCAAACCATTGTTTATACGGCTTTAGCTGTTCATTTGTATTGCTTGTTCCGAGTTTTTTGTGGACTTTCTCCACATACTTGTATGCCGCAATAACTTCGGCATCCTGTGTCGGATCATAAACCTGCTTATCACCCCATGGGGTTTGAACCGTCTTCGTTGGTTTCCCATCCGTCGTGAAGTTCTCGATTGAAGGGGCAGCTTTGGGGGCAGGCGTTGTTCCTGTGCAGGAGGCGAGTAAAACTGTAAGCCCTATAACCATATATTTACGTCTACGCATCGATATCCCTCATTCTTCATAGCATTACCACAAATTGAGAAATGAGTCTAATATAGTGCCTTCTACTAGGTAGCGGACTCGTATAATTCGCACCATAGCCTTACTGATGAGAGTTTTATGAGCGCCAGGAAGTTCGTTGCTGCTTTTCATAGCAGGTTGCGATACGGCGGATTGGTTTTTTGATCCGGCCGAAGGAGCGTTCGACATGATTTCGTTCGCGATAGTCGACTTTGTCGAAGGTTTTTGATGTTTTACAGTTGTATTTTGATGGAATAACGGCTTTCGCTACGGGTGCCATTCTAGCTGTCTCACGATTCCAAAGGAATCGCCATTCCAGTACGCACTGAATAACGAACGTCTCAATTTGGGTGCGATTTAAGACGCTCATTCCATTGTAGTACACGCAATCCAAAATCCAGTCGTCAGACCTAAGTTCTATCCGCCTGCATCACCAATTTCTTATAATCCCGCAAATCCCCGTCATAGCGTTTGGCTTTGCCGTCATTGACGAGCCAGAGCTGGTCCGCTGTGGCTTCGGCGAGATAGACATCATGGGTGATGAGGAGCACCGCACCGGGGAAATCATTGAGCGCGTAGATCAGCGCTTCGCGGCTATCAATATCCAAATGGGACGTCGGCTCATCGAGGATAAGCACATGCGGTTTTTCAATCGACATGAGGCCTAAGAGCAGGCGCACTTTTTCTCCGCCTGAGAGCTTTTCCACATTGGTTTCAACCTTCTCATGCGAGAAACCCATTTGCGCCGCCACACCGCGCGCGCGGCTTTCGGCTGTGCCTTTCGGCAGAGCTTGCGTGACATGGTTGAGAACCGTCTCGCCCTCGGTCAGCTCATCTAATTGATCTTGCGAGAAATAGCCGATTTTCAGCGTCGTCGGTGCTTTGCGGTTGCCCGTCATGAGCGGCAGGCGCTGCGCGATAGATTTCACAAGGGTTGTCTTACCTTGACCGTTCGCGCCAACAATGGCGACGCGGTCATCAGGGTCGAGACGCAAGGAGACATTGCTCAGAATTTTCGCATCCTCGCCATATCCCAAATCAGCATTTTCTAGCTCGAGCATGGGCGGAGCGAGTTTGCCTTTGGGTTCAGGGAATTTAAACGGCGTCGTCCGCTCGGCAATCGGAATGGCGATATCTTGCATTTTCTCGAGCATTTTGACGCGCGATTGCGCCTGACGCGCTTTGGAGGCTTTGGCTTTAAAACGATCGACGAAAGCTTGCAGATGTTCGCGCTCTTTATCTTGCTTCGCTTTTTGCGCTGTGAGCTGTGCCGTCTTAGCCGCGCGGAGTTTCATCCAATCATCATATCCGCCCGGCGTAATCATCAGCTGCTGATGTTCCAGCGCCAGAGTATGGGTCACAGAACGATTCAGCATTTCGCGGTCATGGCTGACCATAATCACCGTATAGGGATATTTGCGAATATAGGTTTCAAGCCAAGCCGCGCCTTCAAGGTCGAGATAATTCGTCGGCTCATCTAGCAGCAGCACATCAGGCTCACTGACGAGAACGCCTGCAATCGCGGCCCGCATCCGCCAACCGCCCGAAAATTCTTTCGTCGCACGGTAAAAATCATCGGGCTTAAACCCAAGGCCTGACAGAACAATCGCGGCGCGCGTATCGGCGTTCCACGCATCCATATCCGTCAAGCGCTCATATATCTCGCCCAGCTTGTCAGGGTCAGTTTCCGTCTCAGAGGCTTTCATGAGGCGAGCGCGTTCGGTATCGGCGGCGAGGACAACGTCCATAATCGTGTCATCTGTCGCGTCGACTTCCTGCGCAACCCAGCCGAGGCGCGCGCCTTTGTTCAGGCGGATGGAGGCGTCATTGGCGGCCTCTTCAATCTCTTCGCGGATAAGGCGCAACAAGGTAGATTTACCCGTGCCATTTCGCCCAATCAGCCCAACTTTCCAGCCCGCGGCAATAAAGGCCGTGGCCTTGCGAAACAAAGGCCGCCCCTGCACCGCATAATCGAGATCAGAAATCGCTAACATGAGCGGGCAGATAGGCGAATGGGCGCGAAAGGCAAGCCATTAGCGCTGTGGCCTCAACTTCAGTAGACTTTGTCCACATTTTAACGCACCGACTTCACTTTAAATGACAGACAGTTGATTTCATCCCTATGAAACATAAGGCTAAGACTGGGCGCGGCAGCCAGA
>CAYWSI010000108.1:0-6777 GCA_964460585.1 uncultured Algimonas sp. | reverse complement strand
TTTAACTCGCAACTCGTGACATTGCCCGCTGGCGGCATGGCGCTTATTTTGCCGACGCAAGTCGAAGAAACACTTTCTACAAAAGCCTTTGTCGATGAGGTCTTGGCGGGCGAAAATCCGATTAAGGAGGCGCATTATCTGGATTTGCGTCAGAGCATGGCAAATGGCGGCGGCCCTGCTTGCTTGCGTCTGCGTGTTGTATTGACTCCCGCGCAGCAGCAGGCCGTCCATTCGGGCGTGATTATGAGTGAGGCGAAAATTTCGGCGCTAGAAAATTGGGTCAAAACCCATTACCGAGATCGCCTTACCCTTAAGGACTTAGGCGACGCTGCCTTCCTAAATGAAACGCGAGAGGCGCTTGACGCTTTGACACAGCTCTTGGATTTGCCATTACTTTATGACTTCCAACGGCCGACTTTAGATATAAGAGCAAGCTCATGAATGCCGATAACATCCCGCTCGGGGAACTTACAGATCTCGACCATGCTGCGCTCAAGGCTTTAGCAAAGCGCCAAGACGTGATGCTTGCGCGCACCATCGGCTGGTCGAAAATCAATACGGGTAGTCATAATAGTGCAGGTCTGCAAGCCTTTGCGCCAATGCTCGCCGAAGCCTTCGCCGAGACTGAGGCCGTGGTCGAGCTGCTCCCCACTGCGCCGATTGAAAATGTCAAAGCCAATGGCGAGGTCGAAGGCTTTCAATCTGGCCCTGTGCTGCGCGCGGTAGCTCGCCCCGATGCGCCGAACCAAGTTGTCCTGACAGGCCATTACGATACGGTTTTCCCCGAAGGGACTTTTACCGAGGTAACGGACCTTGGCGGCGGGAAATATAATGGTCCCGGCCTGTGCGATATGAAGGGCGGAATTTGCGTCATGCTCGAAGCGCTGAAAGCCTTTGAGGCTGGTCCGCTGAAAGATAAGCTCGGCTATAAAGTCATCCTGACCCCTGATGAAGAAATCGGAAATCATGCGTCCAATGACGCTATCATGGCCGCGGCTCGCACGGCCCATATCGGCTTGACATTCGAGCCATGCATGGAAGATGGTAGTTTTTCCGGCGCGCGAAAAGGCAGCGCCGTTTGGGATATCATCTTCAAAGGCCGTTCTGCCCATGCGGGTCGAGAGCCGGAAAAGGGCCGCAGCGCGCTCATGGCCGCTGCAGAATTTGCGGTGAAGATCGAAGCGTTGACGGACGCTCGCGAGGGCACGACATTTAACATTGGCTCAATCGACGGCGGTGATGCGGTGAATGTGGTGCCAGCGCTATGCGTCGTGCGTCTCGGCGCGCGCGCGCCAGATGGTCCGTCCGCAGACTGGGCGCAAGGCGAAGTGGACCGTATCCTCGCCGAAGTCTTGAAACGCGACGGCATTACCGCCCATACCCATGGCGGATTTTACCGCCCGCCAAAGCCGCGTAATGCCGCGCAGGAAAAACTCTTTGGCGATGTGGCAGAAACAGCCAAAGCCCTCGGCATTGAAATCAACTTTGTCGATACAGGCGGGGTCTGCGAAGGCAATAATGTCTTCGCGGCGGGTACGCCAAATATCGACACACTCGGCGTACGCGGCGGGCGTATTCATTCGGCAGAAGAATTTCTCATGGCGGATAGTCTCTCCGAGCGCGCAGGCTTGGCGACCCTCATTCTACACCGTATTGCGGATGGCCGCATTGATGCTAAAGCGATTAAGGCGCTGATGTCGACATGACCCAAATAATTAAATCCATCTGTCCTGCTACGGGCGATGTGGTTTGGGAAGGTGCGGCTTCTACTTCCGCGCAGGTCCATGCGGCTGTTGCTCTCGCCCGCAAAGCTTTCGCTGATTGGTCGCTCACATCTTTTGAACGCCGCGCAGATATCGCGCAAAAATACGCGGACGCCGTGCGCGAGAAAACCGAAGAGATCGCCCTCGCCATTTCCTGCGATATGGGCAAGCCGCTTTGGGAAGCTCGCACTGAAGCCTCCGCAATGGCGAATAAGGTTGCAGTCTCCATCCAATCCTATGAGGAACGCACCCCAACGCGCCGCACCGTCACCACGCAATTAACCCACCGCCCGCATGGGGTGATGGCCGTTTTCGGCCCGTTTAATTTTCCGGGCCATTTGCCCAATGGACATATTATTCCGTCGCTCCTCGCAGGAAATACGGTTGTCTTCAAACCCTCCGAGCTCACCCCGCAAGTCGCGCAGATTATGGGCACATGTTGGGCTGAAGCTGGCTTGCCAGAGGGCGTGCTGAATATTGTCCAAGGCGCGCGGGAGACGGGCGCGGCTTTATTGGATGCCGATATTGACGGACTGCTCTTTACAGGCAGCGTGACGACGGGGCGTTTTTTCCATAGGCATTTCGCGGGCCGGCCAGAGGTTTTGCTCGCGCTAGAAATGGGCGGGAATAATCCGCTGATTATTCATGAACCCGTTGATGTCGATGCTGCCGCTGACCTCGTTTTTATGAGCGGTTTCATCACGGCGGGGCAGCGCTGCACCTGTGCGCGCCGCCTTATCTTGCCGACAGGAAAATTTGGCGATGCGGTGATTGAGGCGCTCCAAGCGAAAATCGTAAGAGTGAAAATAGGCCGCTGGGATGTCGAGGATATTTTCATGGGCCCCGTTGTCAGTTCGCAATCTGCCGAGGCCGCTATAAAATTTGAAGCGGATCTCATCGCGCGCGGGGGGACATCTCTGACAGGGCTAGAGCGCGATGGCGCTTTCCTGCGCCCCGGCCTCATAGATGTCACGGGCGTGTCTGTCCCCGATGAAGAACTCTTCGCGCCTTTTGTCCAAATCATCCGAACACCGAATTTGGACGCCTCTATTACGGCGGCCAATGATACGCGCTTTGGCCTCGCCTCGGGTTTAATTTGTGATGATGCTGGGGCGTGGGATTACGCACAGCCTCGCCTGCGCGCGGGTATCGTGAATTGGAATAAGCCCACAACGGGCGCGGCCTCAACCCTGCCTTTTGGCGGTCCCGGCCTCTCAGGCAATCACCGCCCCGCCGCCTATTACGCCGCAGATTATTGTGCGTGGCCGCAGGCGGGACAGATAGCGGAAGCGGCGGTCTCGCCAGCTATGCGTGGGTTTTAATGAACCCGAAATGACTGAGTTAAGGGCCGCTTTTATTCATATTTCATAAATTTAAAACGCTTAAGTTGCCTGTGTTGCGGGGGCTTTTTTGAGTTCATTCATCTTGTTTAAGATGAACGGTTTTGGAGCTTTCGATATTAAGCTATTTATCTTCAGCTTGACGGTTTGGATGACGCTTCTCTGGGCGGGATTTGCGCATGGGCAAACCGTTATTTATCAAGATGATTTTGAAGGCGCGGTTTCAGGATGGAGCGATAATAGCACGGATTTCGCGCCCGCTGTCACGAATTTCCTAGGACGATTTGCGAGCGGACAAACAACGACCTCTCGCACATTCACCGTCCCCCCTAATACAGATGAACTCGTCATAAAATTTGATTTATACCGGTTTGATAGTTGGGACAATCAAGCGGAATTCGGGTTTGATCGTTTTGAAGTCGAGATTGACGGCACGCAAATCTTCTCACTTCCTTTTCCTAATCCACAAGCCAGCAGATCAGGCACAGCCGGCAATGTAGAGTGGTCTCATACGCCTTTAACAGGGAGAGAAGAGCTGGGCTTTAATTCTGGGCAATTTTGGTTTGACCAGCTTCACCGATTTGAAATTATTGTCGATAATCCTGGCGCCAGCGTTTCCCTGACATTAAGAGCAGCTTTAAGTCAAATCGAACCTGATGAGTCCGCAGGTTATGATAATTTTCTGGTCACGGCCAATGCTGCTCAGCCGGGCGGCGCAGGGGCTTTTTGTCCTGCGGGGACGAATGTAAGCTCTGGCGTGTTTCATGTCCTTTCAGCGACAGGAGCGGACAACCCCAATAATGCCGTGGGAGTGCCCCTGCTTGAGGGATCTCAGGACACGGGTGCAAATTCGGGTACGACATTTTTCCCATCCGTTATTTATGACCTAACAAATGATCCAAATATTTTTGTGCCGGAGGGAACGAGAATTCAAGTCTCGCTTGGGGATCACTTTTCTGGAAATGCAGAAATCGCGATTTCAAGCGCCTTGGATAACACAAATTTCCCGCCTCCGGGATCGACGGGATCACAAACTGTCAATCTGAATAGTAACAATAATACATTTATTTATTTTGATTATACGGTCCCAGCCGGCGGTGCGCGCTTTATCGAGCTTGACCACCAATTTGGCGGCATAAGGTTTGATGGCGTTATATTTGATACGCTGTGTTCGCCGCCGCCCGCCGTCATTGTTGAGGCCGAAAATGATAATGGCTCTGTCGCCGATTCCAGTTTCGGCAATACGCCCGTTCTAAATGTTCTGAATAATGATACAATTGACGGAATCACGCCGCCGCCGGCTTTTACCCTTGCCCTTGCAGCGGGATCCAGTCTTTCGTCTGGTGTGACTTTTGACACCGCAACGGGCGCTGTTGGTATCTTACAAGATACTTTGACGGGTGTTTACAGTTTTGATTATGAGCTTTGCCAAGCTGGCTTGCCGACAAATTGTGATACAGCAACGGTTACAATAAATGTAACAAATCCCAACCCGCCTATGATTTGTCCAGCAGGCACAACGCCAATTGCAGGCACGTTTCATGTTGTTGGTGTCACCCCTGTCAATGGCAGTCCCACCAATCCCAATGGCGCATTAGGCGCGCCGCTTCCTGAAGGCTCACAAGATAATAATTCAGCCGTCACAGGTGTGACCTTTTTCCAAAATCTGATTTATGACCTCACAGGTGATCCCGATATAATTGTTCCAGAAGGCACAGCGATTGATGTCTCTCTGGCCAATCATTTTAACAGTAACGCCATAGGTAATATTTCGGCCTCGCTGGATGGAAATAATTATACAGCTCTCGGCACTTCAAACGCTCCGTGGGTAAATAACACATTTCGATATGATGAATATATTGTGCCAAATGGCGGCGCGCGTTTCTTGCAAATCGAATATGGGTTCGGGGGCGGCCTGCGCTTTGATGGCGTCATCTATAATACACAATGCGAGCCGAGCGGCGCAGCTGCACCGACCCTCAGCGCAGCGAAAACCGTGGACGTCTATGACCCGCAAACGCTCGGCCTCTATGCGATACCCGGAAATGACGTCATTTATACAATCACAGTAGAGAACACAGGGGCAGGCGAGATCGATTCAGGCAGCTTGATTCTCATTGATTTCATGCCGCCAGAGGTGAGCTATTTTAATGGTGATATTGACGACGGCGGCCCAGAAACCGACCCTGTCGCCTTTGAAACGACAAGCGGTGGTTTGACTCTGGATTTCGCTGCGGATGTCGGGTTTTCCGATGCAGCGACACAGCCAACCAATTTTGCCAATTGCACCTATACGCCCGCCGCGGGCTATGATCCTGACGTCACCTATATATGCTTCAACCCCAAAGGCGTAATGTCAGGCCAATCTACTATGTCAGTCAGTTTCCGCGCGCGCATTGAGTAGATTAACTCCCTTAGGCAGTTGTCAGCGGAGATGGCGATGGCCGAAGAATGAAGGTGTTTTAGGTAAAATCTAGGTTACGGTACCAGGCATACGTGTTTCTGGCCGTTTCTTGGGTTCAAATTTAACGGATTCACAGGTTTCTTCACGAGCTGTAATTATTGTTGCAAGCTCATTTGAGTTTGAAAGTGGAAGGCTTATACAAGACGTCTTTGCGATTCTCATTAAGGCGTGAAATGCTCCTTCCTTGACATCAGGATTAATGTCTCTTTTTTTAAGTTCATTCGGATTGGGCACCCAAATTAGTTCAGTGTGTCCTAAGCACTTTGCGGCATCCGCAACAGTCGAAACTTTCTCAACATATTCGTTTTTTAGTTTAGTCTCGCCGAGATCTGCGCAATCATAGGGTATATTATTTATACGCCGAGATTCAGTTTTATCTGTTTTTTGTCCGCTGGCTACAATTTCAAGCGTTGATCGGTAAACCGCTGCAACACGATGTACACTTTCCGCCGAATCACCGGCAACGCGCAAGGCATTAAAGGCTGCGCCGAGGACATCACCAGATGCCGCATCATCTAAAAAATCAGAAGCATGTTCACTAGGTAGCGCCGCCAAAACAAGCCTTAGCATTCGTGCATTTACGAGCGGTAAATCCGCTTCAAAGTTTACATAATACCCATTACATTCTGGATTGGGACTTCTTGAACCTTCTGATATCGTGCAAGGTTCCTTTACTCCGATTTTGTATATATTTGCGGCCGTGTAATTAATTTCATTTGCAGTGGCTTGTAAATACTGTGCAAAGGCTGTCGCATCTTCTCCGTTTTGTACGGTATCAGCTCCAAGACGTGCCGCCATAGCCATAATCATATTTGCACGAAGAAGCTGAAGTTTCTTGGATTCAGAGGCATCAAAAGTGCGTTTATCTAACTGGTAACCTACGTAGCCGCCAGAATGACGAAATTCTTTTGTCAAAATAGTCTGGCAGCTAGACAGCGCAAATAACGCGGTACCGAATAGGAATATTATAGATTTTTTCACAATGCGCCCCATCATATTTATAGTTGTGAATATATTTACACAAGTTTTGGGAAATTAAGATGGATTGTGTTGATTTCAATCTTTTATGATATTCATAATTAAATTTGATCTGAGCAAAGAATTTAACCTTAACGAGTAACCCCCTAAAACGGATTCAGCGTATATCCTTCTTGCTGCAAAATCGCATGGGCGGTCATGGCTGATAGGGCCATTTCTACGCCGGGTAACA
>CAYWSI010000107.1:0-6818 GCA_964460585.1 uncultured Algimonas sp. | reverse complement strand
TGCATGCCCATGACTTCCATCAACATCTGGTTCGTATTGGCTGTGCCATAAAATGTGCAGGTTCCAGGCGCGTGATAGCTAGCGGCTTCAGCGGCCAAAAGGTCGGCGCGGCTCGCTTCACCTGCGGCAAAGGCCTGCCTGACGCGGGCTTTTTCTGGATTGGGTAATCCAGATGGCATGGGTCCGGCGGGCGCAAAGATTTGCGGCAACCAACCAAAGCGAAGGGCGGCTATCATTAAACCCGGTACAATCTTATCGCAAACACCCAAATGAATCGCCGCATCAAACATATCATGAGACAGTGCGATAGCGGCGCCTTGCGCAATATTATCGCGCGAGAAAAGCGAGAGTTCCATACCGTCCCGCCCTTGGGTGACACCATCGCACATCGCTGGAACGCCGCCTGCAACTTGCGCCGTTGCCCCGTTCCGCTGCGCCGCATGGCGAATAAGTTCTGGAAATCTTTCAAAGGGCGCATGCGCCGACAGCATATCATTATAAGCCGTGACAATTCCGATATTCGGCCATGTCGCGCCCAGTAATTCTGTTTTTTCAAGAACGGCACATCCAGCAGACGCATGGGCGACATTCCCTTCCGACAGGCGTTTCCGTCTTGGGCCTTCGCGCATTTGCGCTTTACACGCAGCCATGTAGCCTGCCCGACTTTTCTTAGAACGCTTTATAATTCGAGCGGTTACATCTTGGATGGCAGGATGAATCATAAGGCTGGGCTCGCAAACACATGGAGGTTTTGCCCGGCATCTAACAGGGCTTTAACAGGGGCTTCAATCAGCGGTTTTTTTGGCGCAGCGTCAAATACCGCCCGTTTCGCCTCGCTAGGAATAAATAGGACTATAGCGTGGGACGCTAAAACGGCGCTTAGCGTCAAACTAATTCGGTGAGGATGATCGCCTGCGACAGGCGCGCCCGCCGCGTCTATTGCGCATAAAATGTTCTGATTATCGGGCGCAAAAGCCGTTTCCAAACCAGTCGAGTGTGGAAACCACGAGGCCGTATGAGCATCTGACCCCATCCCCATCACACAAATATCGAAAGGTTGCCCTACGGATTCAAAACGAGATTCTGAGGCCATAAGACCTGCTTTGACAGTATCATGACTTGTTTTCAGGCCAAAAAATTTCGCAGCAGAAGCCTTATTTTGAATGAGGGCTGTGCGTATGAAATCTTCATTAGACCCAGCCTCGCCAGGATTGACCCAGCGTTCATCGACAAGGCTTATAGTGATTTTTGACCAATCTAAATCCGCTCTAGACAGATGTTCATATAATGGCCGGGGCGAACTCCCGCCGCTAACCATTAGGCTCGCTCGGCCACGGGTAGCTATGGCCTGTCGCAATATGCCCTCGATGGCCGCCGCAGCCTCGGCGACTATATCCGGGCCGTCATAAATGTTAATCTGACCTGTCATTCGAAGATTGACCAACTGTCGCCCTGCTCCGCTAACATTCGGTCTGCCCCTTCCGGACCATCTGAGCCAGCGGGATAATAAGAGACGGTTTGCTCCACTTCCTTCCAAGCTTCTAAAATACCGTCACACCACGTCCAAGCCGCTTCTACTTCATCGCGGCGCATAAAGAGCGATAAATTTCCTCTTACAACATCCATCAGTAACCGCTCATAGGCGTCAGGGTATCTGACGGTGAAATTATCGGCGTAGGACAAATTCAGCGGCAATGTTTTTAACCGCAACCCCCCAGCGCCCGGCTCTTTGATTTCCATCCAGAGATTCACGGCCTCATCTGGCTGCAGACGAATAACAAGCTTATTTGGGTTCACGGGCGTCCCCTCTCCAAAAATCGAATGGGGAACGGGCTTAAATTGCACGATAATCTCAGACCGACGGGCACTCATACGTTTACCAGTGCGCATATAAATTGGAACGCCTTGCCAGCGCCAATTATCAACCTTCGCATGGATGGCGATATAGGTTTCCGCGTCACTCTCTTCGATATCAACATCCGTCAGGTAATCTGCGGCAATTTCGCCGTTTACCTTACCTTTGACATATTGCCCTCGAACCGTGGACTCCTTTACATTTTCAGCTGTGATGGGCGCTAGAGCTCGCAAAACTTTTATTTTCTCCAAACGCAAGGCATCCGCCGCCGTTGAACTCGGTGCTTCCATCATGGTCAAACATAGCAATTGCAGCAGATGGTTTTGGACCATATCCCGCAAGGCGCCAGACTTATCATAATAGGCCCCTCGACCGCCCGCGCCGATTGATTCAGCCACCGTAATTTCAATATGTTCAATGGATTCCCGGTTCCACAGCGGCTCTAACAAAACGTTCCCGAAACGGAGAACAAGCAGGTTCTGAACCGTCTCTTTTCCTAAAAAGTGATCAATCCGGTAAATGCGTTTTTCGGAGAAGACTTGTCCGACGGCTTCGTTAATTTCGTCAGCAGAATTGAAATCATGCCCCACAGGTTTTTCAAGGACAACGCGGCTTTGTTTATGCGCCAATCCCGCGGCCTTGAGACCCTGGCAAATATTGGAAAATATAGCGGGCGGCACAGCTAAATAAAATACGCGAATGAGCTTTTCAGATTCATCTAACTTTTTAGCTAGCCCCGTCCAATCTTTGTCAGCGATAACGTCAATGGCTGCATATTCAACCAGTTCACAAAAGGCGGCCCATTTTTTATCATTCAATTTTTCGTCCGGATTGAAAGATTGATAGGCTTCCTTGATCATTTGAAGGTATTCTTCCCGTGTCAGAAGAGAACGAGAGGCACCTATAATCCTGGATTTTTTTGAGATCTGCCCATCACAAAACCGGTGATAAAGCGACGGGATGAGTTTGCGGCGCGCTAAATCCCCTGTGCCGCCGAATACGACGATTTCAAATGGCTCAACTGGGAGAAAAGCAGAGCCAGTTTCATTAGCCGCCCCTGTCTCTGTTGTAGCATCCTTATCTTTAAGGTCGGATGATTTAGTGCTCGGTTTTTCCACCGTTATTTCCTCTTAGAGAGACAGTTTACGATCGCTAACATATAGTGCGGCTATAGCGATGTTCTTTACGAAATGTCCAGCCATGACATCGCGGTTAACACTGCAATCAGGCAACGCATCCGATCGGGGCACATTATTGTGCTCTTATGTCTTATTTTAGGACGGTAACAGATTCTCTCGTTGCCCTAAGACAAGAGATGCTGAGTCATCTGAAAAGCCGCCCTTTCATAATCAATGGCTATGAATGGCTGTCCAGTCTCATTTTGCGGTGCAATGGACACGCATTTAATGCCCAGGTCTTTCAGCACATCTAAAACCGCCATTTCATCACTGAGCATCGGCGTTAATATCACCCCATCAACAGAAAGCCTGTCTAAAATATCCCGAACACATTTAACCTTATCATCATAAGATTTCGCCCCTTCTAAAGATAAGGTTTCAACCACGAGATGATAGTTCGCTTCGCGGCACGCCTCAATCGCTCCGCGTTGAATATGAGAGATATAATCTGGCGATGGGTTATCGTAAATCAGGGCAATCAGATAAGACTTCGATGTCGCAAGACCTCTCGCTGCAAGATTTGGAGAATATCTAAGCTCGCGGGCAATCGCCTTCACATGCGCCCGCGTTTTTTCGGCAACATTTGGTTCATTATTCAAGACGCGGGAAACAGTCTTCATAGATACGCCCGCTTGCTTGGCAACGTCTGTAATCGTAGCCTTCATAAACAGGCGCTCCTTTACCCATCTGATTGCCCACTAGCAACCATATACCATCATCAATATACTTATGCCCTGCCTTATCCTTTGTCACGCACAACCATAAACGCTGATCTAAATTTCTACCCTATGTGGCAATGCGATTTCAGTGAGATGGTTTGCAATCGAATCAGATGAAACACGGATATCAAATGGGCGCGGCACTATACACGGCACCCAATCATACGGCCTAGTCGTAGCAGTTTATCCAGTAACTAAAGACCCAAAAGGGCGAGAAGCAGCAGGACAATCGCAATCAAAATCTGTTTTGCAATAGAAATCATAAGTTGTTAATAATTCAAAAAGGCGCGATTGGCTAGCCTAATTTTCAACTTTTTCGTTTCATTTAAGCAAAGGAAATCTCTCTATTCGAATCGAAGATAAGACGGATACCCTTAGCCGGTCTCGCAATAGGCTGTCGTAAAAAATTCATAAAACTATTGCAGCGCCGTTATATGTTACGGATAAGTGAAACCCTAAGGTTAGAATAAATCAGAGGTTTGAATGTAATGATAAAGGGCGGCGCTCATATCGTTTCAGGCTATGATGAAGAATTATGGTCTCTGACCAATGATCTAACGGACCTCGGAACATTGGTAAGCGAAATGGTAAATGATGCCATGTATGCGTTCAAGCAAAGCGATAGCACGCTAGCTCAAGACGTCATTCACAGAGATAAAAATGCCAATGCCCTACAATTAAAAATCGACGAATCTGTTCAACATATCATCGCCAAACGAAATCCTGTCGCACAAGACTTACGCAGTATTATCGGGGCGTCGCGCATTGCCTCTGATCTTGAGCGCGTAGGTGACCTGGCTGAAGGCATTGCCAAGCGTGCCCTTGTGATTAATGAGGAAGAGCGCATCGATATATCCCGGTCTGTGTACCGCATGGGCAAACAGGTGAGAACACAATTGGCTGGTGCGTTGGATTCCTTGCTGAAAGGCGACGCAATTGCCGCCCTGCATTTCTGGCAAGCGGATAGTGATCTCGACGACCTTTATGATTCTCTCTTCAAAGAATTGGTGACCGTTATGATGGGTGACCCGCGCACAATTCCAATCTGTACGGAACTTTTATTCGTTGCGAAAAACCTAGAACGCATTGGCGATCATGCAACAAATATTTGCGAAGCCGTTTATTTCACGGACAAAGCCACCCAATTAATCAATGACCCTGCATTGAGTTTCAACAATCCGAAGTCTCCAGGATCTGAATCTCGCTAGATTACAAACCCAGCGAGAACGAAAACAACAACCCCCATGACAACAGCGATAGTCGTTTGGCGGCGATAAGCTTTGGCTAACACCCCAACCAAAATTCCGCCTAAGACAACACCCAGCAGCAATAAAGCAACCAGTTTTTGGTAAGATTTAAAAATCTTCGGGCCATGCCCCTTATGCAACTCCATCATAGAGCGAACTGTGTCAGGTTTAACACGCGATGCTGTGAGGCCTTGCGGAGATTGTCTGAACTCCAAATATGTTTTCGATGTTGGGCGTAATTGTATGACCGTGCCGCGGTTTCTAATATATTCAAAGTTATGTTTAAGGTTAGCCTGCTGCAAGAGCGCTCGAACATCAGCCTCTAGCGTTGCGCTTTTGAAATCTAATGCCGAACCAGCTGGCAAAGAGACTCGCTCCGTCGTAGCCTCCCCCTTCATATTCATGAGATATAGTCCGCCGGAAATAGCATGAAGCGCAAAAGCTGGCGCCATAAGCCCGGCTCCCCAAAGGTGAGCCAGGACGAGATATTTGCGGAGTTTGGAGGACATAAAACAAACCTTATTAAGAATGGTTCGCAATACTAATTTGCGGGTATCAGGTCAACACATCATTAAATGCATATAAGGCACATCTTCAAACAAATGAAAAACTCCGCTTGCGCATGTCTATGGCCGCGTCCCTGGCCAAACACCGCCCTCTCCGCTCGGAACAGGTAAGCGGGTTTAATACTCCAAAGCTTCAAAATAACGCCGCGTCGCGTCATCCGCCGCAAAGAAAAGCTCGACCCGCCTTGCGCTTAATCCAATATCCTGAGCCGATGTAAATTCTGCCAACATTGTAAAGAGCGACAGCACATGTCCGTCGACCAGCACATTCATTGTTAGAAAAGGTTCTGCCCCCTGAAAGGATGTATTTAACCCGTCACTTCGCGGGTCACGCAAAAGACGATTATAAACCTCAGTAAGCGGCCCATCATATCCCAATCGGGAGGTCTCGAGCTGCAAACGGGTCAACGACCAAGCGGCGATGACATCCCAATTTGTAAAAATAGGCGTCTGAATATCATCATTTAACAGCGCATCCACAACGCAGCGCGAGCCGTTGAACGGCAAGAATTGCATCATGCGCATGGCGGGGACATTCCCACCAACGATTTGCCAATCTTCATCAATCACTATCGCGGGAAACGGAGCGTGATTTTTAAGAATCGTATCGAGCGCATCTAACATGGGCTGCACACTCACATCGGACAAATCATGCGCCGGATATTCAGGAGCAAACCCTGCGGCGAGTAAGGCATCATTGACAGCGGGTTTTGGCATGTCCAAAGCGCGGGATAGGGTCAAAACACTGCCCCGGCTTGGCCGCGACCGGCCCGTTTCTAGAAAGCTGATATGACGGCTGGACAGACCCGTCTCGACTGAGAGTGATAATTGGCTAAACCTGCGAAGGCTTCGCCATTTTTTCAATAAATCTCCAAATCCAGCGCTCATCTTCTTACTCTATCCACTAAACAGCCTACGCCAATTACCTGACAGGTAATTGTTTTACCCTCAACATCTTTGATATTCTGGAACGAATACAGGAGGCCAAAATGACACCTAAACGCGCAGCTATTCTTATTAGTCTCATGGGATGGGGATTTATTATCTTTGGGGTGGTCTTCGTGACGATAGCCTTCCCTGCCTTTGATAGTTTTGCCAAAGTTCTTTCTTATTTGTTTGATTGGACTGGACAAACGACCTCCGACTCTCTCAGTCGTAGTGCCCGTTGGTTCGCCGCCATCATGTCTGGCATGAGCGCAGGGCTCGGTGCGTTTTTTGTCTTCATCGTCGCGCCCCTCCTTTCACATAAGGAC
>CAYWSI010000106.1:0-6873 GCA_964460585.1 uncultured Algimonas sp. | reverse complement strand
GATGAACGTGTTTTTGAGCGTATGCTGGCCTATCGGCAAACATTACCAGCGGCCTTCTTTGGGCGTTTTAAGCCGCACGCCTAAGGTCCGCTTTACGCCGAAGCTGAAGTTTATGAATGTCCATTGAACCCGAAGGCAAGTAAATCCGCTAAATTTATATTTATTTACCTACGGCGGCTTATCGCCCGTCAAAAGCTAACCGTCCATCGACCATGGTGAGAACGGGTTTCGCCGCTAAAATGGCTGGACCATCTGCCGTCATAAAATCCGTGTCAAAAACGCTTATGTCAGCTCGTTTCCCCACTTCGATAGACCCGGTGATGTCCTCTTGGAAAGCGGCATAGGCGGGCCAGATTGTGAACATTTTTAAGGCCTCTTGCGGCGTGACTTTTTGCTCGGGGCTCCAATCTTCATTGCTAAAGCCTGTTAGGTCTTTCCTCTGGGTGGCAGCATAAAATTCTATGCGCGGATCGCCGACTTCAACAGGGGCGTCAGAGCCGCCCGCAATTATTGCGCCGCTGTCGATTAAGGCGCGCCACGCATAAGCGCCCACAAGACGGTCTTTCCCAAGACGGCTCGGCGCGAAATGTAAATCTCCAATGGCGTGGCTTGGCTGCATAGACGGGATGACTCCGAGTTCTTTGAAGCGCGAAATATCGCTGGGTTCGATAACTTGCGAATGTTCAATTCTCCAGCGAGGCTCTTTTTCCGCCCATTGAGATTTTGGAATACGTTTAAATGCGGCCTCATACCAATCTAGCACCATGCGGTTTGCGCGGTCGCCGATGGCATGTGTATTGACTTGGGTTCCGCTTCGAAGCGCCGCGTCAAATATCGCATTTGCAGACTCTTCTTTCAGAAGGAGCAAGCCCGAGTTTTTTTCATCATCAGAATAGGGCGCCAAGAGCGCCGCGCCGCGTGAGCCAAGCGCGCCATCCGCATAGAGTTTAATGGCCCGCGTTGTGACGAGTTTATTCGGCGAGTTGCCGCCGTGTCTAAAGTTGGACAAAGATTGCGTGCGTGCAGGGAGCAGGTCCAGCGAGTTGTAAACTCTGATTTTAATGTCCTTATTTCGGGCGAGTCTATTGAGTAGCGGGATATCTGCGGGGTCAACAGACATAGAGTGGATATTGGTCCAGCCGCGTGAGGCATAAAGCTCTGCGCCACGAATATAGGCTTCGCGTTTTCGCGCATCGGTTAGTCCGGGCAGGAGCGGCTGCACGAGCGTTGCCGCATTGTCAATCAACATACCTGTCGCTTCGCCAGAGGCGTCGCGGTTTATCGCACCGCCAAATGGATTGGCTGTGTCATCTGTTATTCTGGCTGTTGATAAGGCAAGGGAGTTGACGACACTCGCATGGCCATCAGCCCGCTCTAAAATCACAGGATGGGATGTTGTGACGGCGTCGAGGTCAGATTTATTGGGAAAGCGCGCTTCTGGCCAATGGGTTTCAATCCAACCGCGGCCATAGATTGTCTGACCCTCTGGCGTATTGGCGACAACCTCGGCGAGCCTGGCTTGCAAGTCTTTGATCGAAGCCGTCCCTTCCAGATTCAACGTCATCTCGCGCAGGCCAATGCCGATGAGGTGCCCGTGCGCATCGGTAAATCCAGGGTAGGCGGCTGCGCCGTTCAGGTGGATGGCTTTTGAATTGCCTTCGGCACTATTGGCGCACCAATTGCCTGTATTGGGGCCTGCATAGGTTATGACGCCTTTGCGAATGGCAACGGCTTCAACGATTGGATTTTTATCATTCGCCGTATAAATCGGCCCGCCTACTATGCACCAAGCTCTTGCAAAATTGTTAGACGGTTCTTTAGAAGAATCTGCTTGGCAACTTACCAAAGCGGTCGCTCCTATTAGAGCGATAGATAAAGATTTTAGGGCAGTCATAGGTCTCTCTTTCAAAACCCCTATGGCCTAAAACTATATCAAGCTGCAAGCTCGGAAGCGTTTAGATCCTTTAAAACCCGGTCCACTGCGCTGAGTAATTCTGTGAGTTTTACGGGTTTTGCGAGCGCATCATCCATGCCTATGTTCTTGCACAAACGTCTTTGTTGATATTGCGGATCAGCGGTTAGAGCGATAATCGGAATATCAGTGAAGGGGTCTTTGCCGCCTCTGATGGCTAGCGTCGCCTCAATTCCGTCCATGATCGGCATATGGATATCCATCAGAACGATGTCATATTGGGCGCTCTCACCTTCGGCTTTTTTCAAGGCGTCAATCGCTTCAGCTCCGTTTTCCGCCACATCAATATGTTTGACGAGTGAACCTAAGAGCGAGGTAACGACCATATGGTTGGTTGGATTGTCGTCAACAACTAACATTTTCAGAGCGGAATATTCGGATGCAGGCGCCGCTGCATTTTCTAACATGTCATCTACGAGGCTTCCGCTTGTATTCGTTTGGGGGGCTTCATGTTGTTTGCCCGCTTTAATCGGCAAGGTGAGTGCGATAATTGTTCCAGACCCAATTTCTGATTTTGCTGTGATTTTTCCGCCCATGAGTTCAATCAACTGTTTGGTGATGTTCATGCCTAAGCCTGTCCCGCCAAAGCGCCCAGAAATGCTCTTGTCGGCTTGTGTATAGGCTTCAAAGAGATTTGCTAACTGCGCCTCATTCATGCCGATGCCCGTGTCTTTAACAACGGCGACCAAATTATTTTGACCATTATTTTCGAGTGTTGTGAGCACAACTTGTATCTTCCCAGCGGGTGAAAATTTCACAGCATTTGAGATCAAATTATTGAGGCATTGTTCATATCTATGCGAGTCGAAGATAATTGTATCTGGGACCTCGGCGTCAATTCGGCACTGTAAATCAATGCCATTTTCGACGGCTTTTTGTTCCCACAATGCACAAACAGCCTCAACAGCTTCGCGAGGTGAGGCGGCGTGAGGGTCGAGTTGGATTTTTGCTTCCGCGAGCTTTGTATGTTCCAAGCTTTCATCAACAATACGAATAATTTTCTCCGCAGAAGACTGTATCAATTCAAGTTTCGGCAGTATTTTTGGATTTCCGTCATGATGGATGAGTGCGTCAGCAATTCCGACAACAGCATTCATGGGCGTCCGTATTTCATGCGATAAGCGCCCCAAAAAGGCATTTTTCGCACTCAGGGATTTTTCAGATTGCTCAATGGCTTTTCTGAGATCATCTTGCACTCGTAATTGAGCTGTGACTTGAGAATAGAAGAAGATGTAACCTGTGACGACGCCAGATTCCGAAATTTGAGGTGTCGCTTGCACTTTCACCCATATCGTATCGGCTTGATTGTCGAGTGTACGGAATGTGCCGCTCCAAGGTTCTTTATTTCCTTCAGCATGTTTCCTAACCCATTTTAATTTTTCGACATCCTCTGGGTGAATGACATTCTCTATTTTATCATTCAGGAGACGCTGCGCGAGTCCGTTGCAATGTTGTCGGTTCGCAATGTTTCCAACATCTCGGAATTTTTTTGATTCAATATCATACATGATATAGCCGGAGTCGCTACTGTCTAAGGCGACCTCAAGAGCGTGTTTGCGGACGTAGCTTTCCGTAACATCACGGCACCCCAGCATAAATAGACCATCTTGTTCTATGTCCTGACTGAATTGAATGCGTTTCCCGGAGGGCGTTAAGAAATTAAGCTTACGGTTGGTGGCGTCACCGGTCGTGTCTGTGCTTGTGAATTCACGTTTCACAAGGTCAACAAAGATAGCGGGGTCTCCCGGACCGAAATCGCCTCGAATCGCCAGTTCCCCTGCAATATCAAGCAAATTAGCGCCAGTCAGGTCGACGGAACGATCAAGCTCTAATAAATCAGCTATCTTCTTATCGTAAAATTTGATCTCTAAACTTGCATCGACGACAAGTAAGGCTGTGCCCCACAAACGCCCGGCGCGGGCGAGCCACTCGAATTGTAAATTTTGGAGGTCTGATAGCGGAATGTGGGGTTCAGCTACTGCGTTTTCCGATAAATTTGTCATGCTTATGCGCACCTTGCAATTTAGGTTTATGAACACATAGCGTCTAAAAGCGAAAAACAAGTTAAGCTCGGCTTAGTTTTTGGGGTAGGGGTTAGATGCGGCGGATTGGGCATTTTTGACCGGAAATGTGGCAGGCATACGGGAATGCTCATCGGTACTTAGCAATCTTATATAAATTCACTTTGAGGTTTACATCGTTCAATCCCAAATAGCTTTATGTGATTGACATTCCTTGCGAATAACAATCTTATTGTTCCATCTGGGGGATAAATAATCATACTACTCTCCAAACTAAATGAAGTAAGGGGAATATGATTTTGGTTTTTTTTAACGCCTTGCATAATGCTGACATATCAGCGCCTGCCAAACCTTCTATTTTATTTGCAACCACCTGACGGACCTTCTGAACCGTTGGCGGGTTTCCTATTCTCACTTCAACGGTCGATACATCAACTATTGGCGGATTGCAGCTTTCAAACCGTGCCCGCCGCAACACTTTTTAATTTTAATCTCGTCAAACTCTAGGAAGATTTTCATGACACATTCAACAAACCTCAAAAAAATACTGACAGGAACAACCGCTGTTATAATAACGCATTTTTTATGTGTCGCTCCTGCTGTTGCCGGCCCAACTGCAGAATGCGTGGAACCAGGCGGACCAGATGCTGGTCTGGAATGCGGCAGCGGATCAAATACGGATGATGAAACTAGTACAGCCATCGGCATCGACGCCATTGCAAGCGGGGCCTTTGGTTCTACTGCGCTCGGCCATACGGCAACTGCGACCCAACAGGAATCAACAGCTATTGGTGCAAGTGCAGCGGCTTTAAACACAGGGGCAACAGCAGTAGGGTCGGCAGCTACAGCCTCGAGTATAAATTCAACCACAGTTGGTAGGAACAGCCAAGCGACCTCCGCCGGCGCTTCAGCTTTCGGCAACGAAGCGCAAGCGACCGGGGCACTTTCAATTGCAGTTGGGAATTTTGCTAATGCAGATGGTTTCGGGGCATCAGCTTTAGGGTCTTCGGCGAATGCTTCCGGTGCGAATGGCGTAGCTCTCGGCATTTCAACCGTTGCCAGTGGAGACAGTGCAGCTGCAATTGGTAACAGCGCCGACGCAACAGGGGACTTTACGGTCGCAGCTGGGAGAGACGCGCAAGCAACAGGCGCTTCAGCCACAGCTATAGGCGCATTCACAACCGCTAGTGACCGCGGCGCAGTAGCTGTCGGGAGGGGCAGTGAAGCCACAGCGGCAAGCGCCACAGCCATTGGGGAGGAAGCGGAAGCCAATGGCCAATTTGCCATCGCGATTGGAGGCGGACAGTTCACCGGCGGTGCAGTCGCCACAGGGTTCGGCGCTATTGCGATTGGAAGTAATTCTACAGCGACGTCGACTTCTGTTGCACTCGGTCGCTTATCGCAAGCCGATGGGAGTCAATCAGTGGCCGTAGGCGACACCGCACGAGCGACCGGATCTCGTACAACAGCCCTAGGTTATCAAACGAACGCTACTGGCTTTCTTTCGACAGCCGTTGGACATCAATCGGAATCGAGTGGTTCCAATTCAGTAACCTTGGGGGCCGCGTCTACGGCATCGATGCGTGATGCAACGGCGCTTGGTTTCGCGGCGACTGCCTCTGGAAATAGTGCAACTACCCTTGGCTCGTCCAGTGATGCCACGGCGTTAAATGCCAGTGCTCTAGGCGTTAGAGCCCAAGCTACGGGCGCAGGCGCAACAGCGATTGGTGCAGGGAATAGCGATACAGAATCCGCCGGCGCTGAAGGCGAAGGCTCTGTGGCCTTAGGCGGCGCGGTTTATGAAGCTAATGGAACGACTTTGGTCACAGCGGGTGCGAGCGCCTCACAGGACAGAGCTATTGCGATTGGGACGGCGTCTGTGGCGAACGGCGTAAATGCGACGGCGCTAGGTCAATCCGCCAGTGCTGCGTTGAATAACGCAACCGCCATTGGCACAAGCGCCTCAGCAGGCGGCCTAAGCAGTACAGCCCTTGGGAATAGTGCCAGTGCGGGCGGGGCGCAATCTGCCGCGGTCGGCTTGCTCGCGAATGCCAGCGGAGAAAATGCTCTGGCTCTCGGCCGCAATACGCAGTCGACGGCCATCAACACCACGGCGATTGGTGTTAATGCTGATGCCACAGAGAATAACGCAACGGCGATCGGGACAGATTCAACGGTTGACGAGCGGAGCGGAACCGCCGTCGGGAATACCGCCAGTGCCGGTTTTCGGGCGACATCTGTCGGCCTCCTGTCCGACGCGTCGGGTGAGGGCTCCGTTGCGGTTGGCCGTGCTGCGTCATCAGAAGGATTTAACAGTATCGCGATTGGGGCGTCTTCGCGGGCGACAGAGCGAAATAGTGTCGCCATTGGCGTTGGCGCAAGTACGTCTTTTGCCAATCAGATTGTGCTGGGCACAAATATTACCATCTATACCTTGCCTGGGCTGGGTGTCGGCGGTGCCTCACGCGGAAACGCGAACCAGTCTGGTGATGTCCAATTTGTGACGACAGATGATCAAGGTAATCTCGGAACCACCACCACTCCGCCGAGCGGTAAAACCTCTGCGCCGTCTGGGACAACCAAAACGGCCTATAGTGAGCTTGTCTCGTCCTCCTCTTCACCTGTTGCGTCGCAGTCCCCGCAAATCGAAGAGGCGTCTTTGGATACATCGACGACCTCTGTTGCCAATCTTGGCGAGAGCGTGCCTGTTGCCGATGGCGTTCAGCCAACGGATGTTTCGCCGGACACGATTGGGACAAATCTCGGTATCGCGCCTGTCAACACACCCCAAACTATTCCAGCGAGTAGCTTGGCTTCCTTGCAGGCTGTTAGCCAGACAATCGAGGTGAATAGCGATGCGATTGAGGTGAATACTCGTGA
>CAYWSI010000105.1:0-6879 GCA_964460585.1 uncultured Algimonas sp. | reverse complement strand
GTCGATAGTTACGCCTTTGAGATTTCTCCAACCGTCTATAAGCCCGTCCTGAAAACTGCGCTGAAGACTCTATATTTGCAACGCGCTGGATTTGAAAAAAACTCAAAATATGCCGGACCTTGGGCAGACAAGGCCAGCCATCTAGGCCGCGGGCAAGATACGCAAGCGCGGCTTTTTAACCGCCCTCAAGATGCCTCAACGCAGCGGGATTTGCGCGGTGGTTGGTATGATGCTGGCGACTATAATAAATACACAAATTGGACGGCGAAATATGTGATAGGCCTCCTTGGTGCCTATGTTGAAAATCCAAATGTCTGGACAGATGATTTTGATATTCCGGAATCAGGAAATGGCATTCCCGATATTCTAGACGAAGTGAAATGGGGACTGGATTGGCTTGAGCGGATGCAAAATCAAGATGGTTCTATGTTATCTGTCATGGGGCTAGGGGGCGGTTCGCCCCCATCTTCCGCGAAGGAGCCAAGTCGTTATGGCCCGCCAAATACCTCTGCGGCGGTATTCTCAGCAGGCGCTTTTGCAAGAGCGGCAAAGGTTTATAACGGTGTGCCGGGGATGGAAGCTGTGTCCAAGCGATATGCCTCTCGCGCAGAAAAAGCGTGGCGGTGGGCCGAGGCTAATCCAAATGTGAAATTCTGGAACAATGATGCACGCAGTAACTCCGAAGGACTGGCTGCCGGGCAACAAGAGGTTGAAGCGGACCGGCTTGCGATGCAAAAAATGATTTCCGCCATTCATATGTCTGCGTTAACAGGCGACCCCTATTTTCATCGGGTGATTAGCAGGCTCTATGACACTGCGAAACCTATGAAACCTAATACGTCAGACGGGCATGAAGGCATATTGGTAGCCGATTTACTCTATTATTCCCGGCAAGCGAATACACCCCCTCGAATGGCCGCGCGTATTAAGAGAGATTTTGAGAGAGACGTTTTGAATGCCTATAATGCATGGCCAGCGAAGCAAAATTCGGAACATGCTTACCGGAGTTTCGTCGACGGATATTGGTGGGGCAGTAATTATACCAAGTCGCAACGCGCATCAGTATTTACCCAAGCCGTCGTTACGGGTGCGGGAAATAGGCCTCGTATAGACTATCTGAACGCAGCAGCTGATTACTTGCACTATATTCACGGCGCCAACCCTTTGAACAAAGTCTATTTGTCCAATATGGGAAGATATGGTGCGGAAAATTCCGTGACGGAGTTTTATCACGAGTGGTTCAAAGATGGCTCAGTTTGGGATGCCGTCGGATCGTCAAGATTTGGGCCTGCACCGGGCTTTTTGGTAGGCGGCCCTAATGATAGCTATGCGCGCGATAGCTGCTGCGCCACAGGATGTCCGGGATCTGGCGCGAAACTATGTAAAGTACCTGTCAAAACGCCGCCATCTGGGCAGCCTGCCTCTAAATCCTACGCGGATTTCAACGAAGGCTGGCCTATCAATAGCTGGGAAGTGACAGAGAACTCCAATAGCTATCAGATTAGCTATATCCGTCTCTTGTCAAAATTTACGCGGTAATTTCATCATATAAAGTTTTTTTTATATACATTTAAAGGCGCGTCCGTTATGCAAAATTTATGGACGCTATTGCGACATATCTGAAAACACTGGGTCACTCAGATCGATTGCGCATATTGGCTTTATTGAGCCAAGGCGAGCTCACTGTGAGTGAACTCGTCCAAATTTTGGACCTGTCTCAACCGCGGGTCACGCAATATATTAAGTCTCTGGAACAGATTGGCATTGTCGAAAGAATGCGTGAAGGAAGTTGGGTTTTCTCTCGTCTAAAACGCGGGCAGGCCGCTAACTCTCCTATTTTGACAGCGACATTAGAGGCGCTCTCGTTTGATGATGCGCAACTCGCGTCTGATCGCGAGAACTTAAATAAAGTTCGAGCACATCGCTCTCATCAAGCCGAAGCTTTTTTCGCCTCTGTTGCCAATGATCAAAATCAATTAGGGCATGAATATCTACCTCAAACAGATATTGAGACAGCGCTTTTGGCGCTTATATCAGGGAAAGATTTTCACCGCATGGTCGATTTGGGAACAGGTACAGGCCGTATGTTAAAGCTTTTCGCACCGCTCATAAAAAGTGGTGTCGGCGTAGATGATAGTGTCGAAATGCTTCGTGTTGCCCGCCATACACTCTCAGATGATGCTTATACGCATATTTCTGTACAGCAGGCTGATTTGCAAGACGCACCACTGAAAGACGGTGCCGCTGATCTTGTGACGATGCATCAAGTCTTACATTTTTTGGAAGAGCCATCACGTGCGGTTAAAGAAGCGTCGCGGATTTTAGGTGAGGGTGGTCATATACTCATTACCGACTTCGCTGCCCATGATTTTGAAAACTATCGAGAGAATTACTCGCATCGACGCCTCGGTTTTAATGATTCAGATATGCAACAATTTTTGTCTGATAATGAATTTGAACTCGGTAAGACGGAAACAATTCCTGCCTCAGACCCTTCAACTCCAGACGTCAAAATTTGGTATGCCGTTAAACATACAAACCCACGATTAATGACAGGATAAGCCATGAATGCTCGCCTTCCCCTTCGTGACCCTAATGCCCCCGTGGGCGCAATTGCGCGTGCCTCAGCTGAAAGCCCTGATCTTAAAGTCAGCTTTGAGTTTTTCCCGCCGAAAAATCAGAAAATGGAGGACAAGCTTTGGGCATCTATTGAAAAATTAGCGCCTTTGTCGCCAGATTTTGTGTCCGTAACTTATGGGGCAGGCGGGTCGACGCGGGAACGTACGCACCGAACAGTTGCGCGTATGGTGAAAGATACAGACTTCGCGCCTGCCGCCCATTTGACATGCGTTGATGCGACGCGGGAAGAAATTGATCAAGTCGCCCGTGAGTATTGGGAGGCGGGTGTTCGGCATATCGTTGCCCTTAGAGGGGATCCGTCGAACGGTATCGGAGAGGCATATACTCCTCATCCAAATGGATATGCCTATGCGAATGATTTGACGGAAGGATTGAAAAAAATTGCAGATTTTGAAGTCTCTGTTTCTGCCTATCCTGAGCAACATCCCGAAAGTGCAAATTGGTCAGTAGAAATAGATAATTTGAAACGAAAGATCGATGCTGGGGCAACACGCGCGATAACGCAGTTCTTTTTCTCTCCTGATATCTTTTGGCGTTTTCAAGACCGTGTTTTAGATGCTGGCATTGATATCCCAATCGTGCCTGGCCTTATGCTTCAACCCAATTTTAAAGGCTTGGCGCGTATGTCAAAAATGTGCGGCGTGGCTGTTCCAGATTGGTATGCTGGATTATTCGACGGATTAGATGATGACCCCGTAACGCGGGATATGTTGACCGCGACATTAGCCGCCGAGCTCACCGCAGAACTCCGTGATAGAGGGGTGCACCACTTCCATCTCTACACACTAAACCGATCAGAAATTGCATCTTCCGTTGGACGTATATTAGGCTTGCATCAGAGACGAAAAGCAGGATCAATCGCATGATGAAAAATCCAAGAAATCTGCTTATTTTTGCCGTTTTCGGCGGAGTATTTGGATTAGGTCTAGGGTTTATGATGGGCCGCATTAGCGCGCCAAATAATGTCAAAATATCTTACCCAGAAAGCCAAGCTGCGATGACGGCTGTTTTGACGGCTCAACAAGACGCCTGGAATTCGGGCGATATTGAAGGTTTTATGCAAGGTTATATACAAAGCGACCAGCTGCGCTTTGCCTCTGGCGGTGATATCACACTGGGCTGGCAAGAGACATTAAACCGTTATCAGAAACGATATTCTGATCGCGCGAAAATGGGTCAGTTGAAATTTGATATATATTCAGTCACTCAGATCAATGCGGAGACAGGGCTGATATTTGGGAAATGGGCGCTCACGCGTGAGAGCGATACGCCCAATGGTCTCTTCACGCTACATATGAAAAAGGGCGCCGATGGCTGGAAGATCGTGTCCGATCATACCAGCTCCGCGCCAAATTAAGCCAGAGACTAAACGCCAATATCGATTTTCCCGCGCACGCAGGCATCATAATCAGAAGCGAGGGCATGGCAGATTTCGCCAACGGTATAATGATTGCCGTCAATTTCCCGAACTGGAGTTACTTCGGCGGCCGTGCCCACCACAAAACATTCATCAAAATGTGGCATTTCTGATGGGTGAATATCTCTCTTATGGACCGTATAGCCTCTTTTTTCAGCCAGCTTGATAACCGAGTCATGGGTTATGCCTTCGAGAAGAATGTCGTTCGTCGGCGTATGAATTTCGCCATTACGAACAAAGAAAATATGGGCTCCCGTACATTCCGCGACGCGGCCTTTGTAATCAAACATCAAAGCATCATCAAACCCAGAGGCTTGCGCTTTATCTTTGGCCAATGTGCAAATCATATAGAGCCCCGCAGCTTTTGACTTACAGGGTGCCGACCGTGGGTCAGGGCGAATCCAATCTGATATACAGAGACGAATACCTTTCATTTTGTCTTCAAAATAACTTCCCCAATGCCAAGCTGCGACACCGAAATGGATTTTATTATTCTTAGACGCCACACCCATCATGTCAGACCCGCGCCATGCGAAGGGCCGTAGGTAGGCATCTTGGAGACCGGTCTGCTCAAGCGTGTCCAGACAGGCTTGGTCAATCTGTTCCAACGTATAAGGAATTTCATAGCCTAAGAGTTTGGCGGAATTCATCAGGCGTTTGCTGTGATCCGTTAGGCGAAAAATCTTTCCGCCATAAGCACGGTTTCCTTCAAACACGCAGGAGCCATAGTGAAGGGAATGCGTCAGCACATGGATTTTTGTCTCGCGCCAGTCGACAAAGTCTCCGTCCAACCAAATCGCTCCATCGCGGTCATGATAAGCTTTCTCGATCATGATGTTTCCTTTTTGACTCACGCTGTGAAGCGCCAATGACTTGCCAATAGTTATAATACAGGTCATTTATATTTTGTGACGGAAAAGTCATTGTAAAAAATGCTGTTTATAGGGTCGAATATCTATGAGTACGACATATTTGGACCGTTCTAACACACATATTCTAATCATAGATGATGACGATAGAATTCGGGAGCTACTTTCCCGCTATCTCACGAAACACGGTTATCGGACGAGTACCGCGAATGGGGCGGATGAAGCACGGCAAAAAATGCAGGGTCTGAAATATGATTTGCTGATTGTAGATATCATGATGCCGGGAGAAGATGGTCTGTCTCTGACACGTTCCTTACGGGATTACCACGACGTTCCAATTATCTTATTGACGGCTTTAGGTGAGGCAGATCAACGCATAATCGGCTTGCGGTCTGGAGCAGATGATTACCTGTCGAAACCTTTTGAGCCGGAAGAGCTCTTGCTGCGGATCGACAATATTTTCCGGCGCACAGGTAAAAATCCAACAGCGGATAAGGTCGTTTTTGGACCATATGTTTTTGATATGACGAAAGGTATTTTGCGTAAAAACGGGAAGCAAATGAAACTCACAACGGGTGAGCAAACGCTTCTTACTTTATTAGCAGGACAATCGGGTGGGGTCGTTTCACGCTATATTTTGTCTGAGAACATCAAAGCTCAATCCGAACGGGCCGTCGATGTTCAAATGACCAGACTGCGCCGTAAACTCGAAGACAACACCGCCGAGCCACAATATTTATTGACCGTTAGAGGTGAAGGCTATCGGCTTGTCTCGGACGTGGCTTAGATAAGCTATGTTTTCACTTAGAAACATATTGCCAAAATCAATTTTTTGGCGTGTCGTTCTCATCATCATCCTTCCAATTGTTATCATGCAAATGTTTGTTGCGTGGTTTTTCTTCAATGCACATTGGGCTCGCGTTACGTCGAGTCTTTCAGACTCAGTGGCCGCTGATGTGGCCGTCGCAACGCAGTTATTTGGAGAAGCGCCGACAGATGAAACCGCGAAAAAGTTAGATGTGCTGCTCAGGCCTGAGATGGAATTATCCGTGGTGTTACGTCCCGGTGATACTTTACCAACAGCGACACGAAACTCGTTTTTTTCCGCGCTGGACAAAACTTTGAGGCGTAGTCTCACAGAGGCCGTAGATAAACCGTTCTGGTTTGATACGACACGCTATCCCAATCATATTGATATTCGCGTACAGGTCGATGAAGGGGTTTTACGTTTTATCGCTGCCCGAGAGCGTGTTTTTGCACCGACCGGATACGTGTTTATTTTTTGGTTGATAACAACGACCGTTGTGAGTTCCCTGGTATCCCTTCTTTTTATCCGCCGTCAATCTGACCCAATCCGAGAGTTGGCGGCTGCTGCGGCTGCATTTGGTAAGGGGCAGGATATTTCAGGATTTAAACCAAGAGGGGCTTCAGAAGTTCGGCTGGCGGGGCAAAGTTTCTTGAAGATGCGAAGACGTTTGCGCCGTCATATTGAACAAAGAACGCTTATGTTGGCGGGTGTTTCTCATGACCTGCGGACGCCATTGACACGTTTAAAGCTCCAACTTGCGATGCAAGAAGATAGTGAAGATACGCGGGCAGCCCGCAAAGATGTCGATGAAATGGAAGCTATGTTGACGGGCTATCTTGATTTTGCACGGGGTATGGGGTCCGAAAAACCGCAGAGCGTTCAGCTTAAAGATTTCATTTCTGACATTACGCAGACGCGAGACATTACTGTGCCACCTTTCGAAGACAGGGAGGTGTCTATTCGGCCTCTTATGTTGAAACGCTGCCTAGAAAACCTAATCAGCAACGCTGTGAAATATGGTGAAATTTGTAATTTAGCTGTTCATCATACCCCTGAATTTCTCTTTATTTCAGTAGAAGATGACGGCCCCGGAATTCCTGAAGGCCAAAGACAGGCGGTTTTTAAGGCCTTCCAGCGATTGGATG
>CAYWSI010000104.1:0-6894 GCA_964460585.1 uncultured Algimonas sp. | reverse complement strand
CAGCGTTCCAGCCGGTCTGGCACACGGAAACTCAGCCCCCCGATATCAGGCGTTATCCCTCAACCGATAGACACACCGTCTCTGGGACCAGCAAGCCACGTACGAATGCCTGTCCAATGTCCAAGAGAACGAGTCTAATATGCGGGTAAAAACCGAAAGTGTGGAACAAGTTTTTTGCGAATTTTATAAGCGGTTGAAACAGGACGTTTTCTTTTCCGAGATACGGCCCCAAAACAGGGAAAGAGTTTAGCGGTCTTCGCGAATTCTAACTCTTTATCCGCCACCCCTTCTTCAACACCGTCAAGACGAGGGCGAAGAGGGCGAGATTTATCACGGCGGTGAGCACGACGCCCGTCATAACATTCCCATCGCTTTCCCCGAGGAAGCCATAACGGAACCCGT
This sequence comes from uncultured Algimonas sp., assembly GCA_964460585.1. Lineage (GTDB taxonomy): Bacteria > Pseudomonadota > Alphaproteobacteria > Caulobacterales > Maricaulaceae > Litorimonas. The sequence goes on along the minus strand of CAYWSI010000104.1, from coordinate 6,492 downwards.
CAATCAGATAGAAGAGCGGGTTGCAGAGGCTGATTTTCTGAAACAGCGGCGGCAATATATCGATGTGGTAAAATGTCCCCGACAGATAGGAGAGGGGTAGAATGATGAATTGATTGACCACGGCAAGCTGGTCAAATTTTTCGGCCCAGACGCCAGATAAAATCCCAATCATGCCGAGCATGACCGCCGCCGAAATCCCGAAATAAAGCACGGCCCAGAGTTTGACGGGGATGAGCGGCGTGAAAAATATTGATAAGGCAAAGGCGGTTGAAACCGCGACCAATACGCCCCGCGTCGCTGCCCCGCCAATATAGCCTAGCGCAAGCTCTATATAAGAGAGGGGCGTCATCAGCACATCATTGATCGACCCCATCATCTTGCCCGTCATAATAGAGGAGGAGGAATTGGCAGAGGCATTGCCCAAAATGCCCAACATCACGAGGCCGGGGGCGAGAAAGACAACAAAATCATCCGTGGCCGAGCCTTCGCCAATGCCGCGGGTTTGGGCAAAGGCCAGAACAAAGACGGTCATAAAAAGCAGGTTTGAAATAATCGGCGCCAACACCGTTTGCGGGGCGACTTTCCAAAAGCGCTTCACCTCTTTTATATATAATGTGCGCAATCCCATCCAATTTAGCACACCATATTGGCGGGCTTTGGGTGGGGCGGCTGAGAGGTTCAGTGTTGGATCAGTAGACATAGAGCAGGCCATATTCCGTCTTGCGCCCCGCGGCAACTCTTTGGCGCTTCAGAAGGCTGTGGTGCACGCGCAAAATTTGGCAAGAAAAACCTGAAGCTCTAAAGTTCTCCACAGTATTTTGAATCTGAAGCCGCCATTAGCTGTGGAGAACCCGCTACCGCATCTTGTGGGAAAAACTTGGCGCATTACGATATGTAGTGCGGAGGAAGCCCCCACTTTCCTTGAATGAAATAAGATAAGTTAGGCCGCATTTTACTGTGCCGGCCGCTTGATAGAATGATTGAGGTACGCCCATGGCTTGGACTGACGACCGCGTTGCGACGCTAACAAAACTTTGGGCTGATGGTTTATCCGCTTCCCAAATCGCCAAGCAACTTGGCGGCGTAACGCGGAATGCTGTTATCGGAAAAGTTCACCGTCTGGGCCTCTCAGGCCGTGCAAAACCTTCTTCGCCTGCCCGTAAAGCCGCTGCGCGGAAAACGGCGGCAAGTAAGGCGTCGAGGGCGAGGGCGAGCTCAAAACCGAAACAAAAGACTGTTCGCGCGCCGTCTGTGCCGCGGGCACCTCGTGTGGTCGCAAAAGCGCCGGTTCCCCCGCCGCCGCCGCCGCTTGAAGCCAAGCCTATGTCAAATGGTGAGTTTGCGACCATTATGACGATTACAGAGCATATGTGTAAATGGCCTATCGGAGATCCGGGCGCAGATAATTTCCGTTTCTGTGGCCGCAAGACAGACCCGGAAGAGCCCTATTGCCTCGCACATAGCCGCGTGGCCTATCAGCCGTCTCGCCGCCGCGGGGCGAGCTCAAATACAAAAGCTTTTGGCCCGCAGCCGACCAGCCGGAAACGTATCCGCTAGTCAGCGGATTTATAAGCAATGACAAAAGCTCGCCTCTTTGAGGCGGGCTTTTTTATTGGCTGAGGGTCAGCTTCTCTTGTGGCGGTGATAGCCAGCGCATAAAGACAGATTATGCGCATATCAGATTATCTTTCTCGCATTGGTCTCGACGCTCTCCCGCCGCAGAGCTTAGAGGGTCTGCATATTTTGCAAGACCATCACATGCGCCATGTGCCGTTTGAAAATTTAAATGTATTGTTGAGTCGTCCGTTGGACCTCACCCCATCCGCGCTTTTTGAAAAAATCGTCACGCATAAAAGAGGCGGATATTGTTTCGAGTTAAATACGCTTTATGCGTCTTTACTTTCAGAAGCAGGATTCGAGCCCGTGCCGATGATGGCCCGTGTTTGGCTCAGAGATCCACCCGAAACCCCGCCGCGCACTCATCTCGTCAACCGCGTCACGATTGACGGTGAGGATTGGATTTCTGATGTGGGTTTTGGCGGCCGCGCCGCGCGCGTACCATTGAAAATTGAAGATGGCTATGAAGTCGATGACGGTGATGGGCGCATTCGTATTCGCGCCGATACGCAGTTTGGCTACCGTATCAGCCGGTTTCAAGACGGCGCTTGGTCAGATCAATATACGGTGGAAACGGCAGGCGCTCATAAGGCCGATATTTTGTCAGGTAATCACTGGACCGAAAATTACCCGCAATCGCATTTTCGGCTCGGTATTGGGGTCGGGCTTTTCACGCCTGAGGGCCGGACAAGTTTTTACGGCGGTGTGCTGACCCGACGCGGTCAGCAGACGTGCACGCAAATAATTAGCGGATTGGCCCCGGTACTAGATTTGTTAATATCCGAATTTGGTCTGGAGTTAAATCTAACGCCAGATGAGCAGGAGCGGTTGAGCCGCTTTACGGCCTAATAGCGGGGGACCGCATTGCTGATGAGGTTGAGCGGTACCGCCGTGGTGTCTTTGCTTTGCCGCAAAACAATTCGGCTCTGCACATCACTGATCAAATCGATCGAGAGGAGAACTTCCCGTAAGAAACTCTCATAGGCATGCATATCTGTTGTCACAATTCTGAGCATGAAATCGACGGCGCCCGTCACAACCGCGCATTGGACAACTTCGGGCATGCGCGCGACAGATTGTTCAAATTTTTCCATATTCTCACTATTGGGCAGTCCGAGTTTGACCGCGACGAAAACTTCGAAATCAAGGCCGAGGGTTTTTCGGTCGAGTAAGGTCACGCGGCCTTTAATAATGCCCATTTCTTCCATGCGCTTTATCCGCCGCCAGCAGGGCGAAGAGGATAAGCCGACTTCTTCGGAAATATCCGAGACAGACAGACCTGCATCAGATTGTATCAAGTGGAGGATTTTTGCGTCGATATTATCGAGCTTCTCATTTGCTTTGCCAACCATATCTCAATCTCTCATTTAACGGCGGTTTTTACCGTAAAAATATGCATTATTGGAATTTCCTCCTATCATTTATAGATATTTGGTCAATGATGATTTGTTAAATGGGTGGTATTAGGGCAGAAATTAGCGTAAAATACGGGCATAAGTCAGTTTGCCTCCAAGGCTCAAAACATAAATAAGACTTGTATTAGCAAGACCGAGAGAATGACATGGCGAAAAAGTCCGGATCAAACAGCTCACGCCTTTACGTGCCAGAACCCCCCTTCCGGCCTGGTGATACGCCTGACTATTCTCATATTGCCGTGCCAGCCGCGCATTGCCCACCTCGGCCTGATCCGCTTTGCGATGCGAATGAGACGCGCGACCATGCGACCTCTCTTATTCGGGTGCTAAGGTTTAACGGCGAAGCGCAGGGCGATTGGATGCCTGAAATATCGGCAGAAAAACTGCGCAAAGCTCTGCGCGATATCGCTTTAACCCGCGCCATGGATGAGAGGATGTTCACCATGCAGCGTCAGGGTAAGATGAGCTTTTATATGAAATCGAGAGGCGAGGAGGCTGTGTCGGTGGGTCACGCTTTGGCACTGAATGATTCAGATATGATTTTCCCAACCTATCGCCAGCAAGGTATCTTGATTAACCGCGGGGCCAGTATGAAAGAGATGATGTGCCAATGTCTCTCCAATTCAGGCGATCCGTTGGATGGAAAATCCATTCCCGTTTTATATTCATTTAAGAAACATGGGTTCTTCTCAATTTCGGGTAATCTTGGAACGCAGCTCATCCAAGGCGTGGGATGGGCGATGGCGAGCGCTTATAAAGATAGCGATGAGATTGCCTCAGTTTTCACGGGCGAGGGGGCAACGGCAGAAGGTGATTTCCATTATGCGCTCAACTTCGCCTCAACTTACCGCGCGCCTTGCATTATCAATGTCGTGAATAACCAATGGGCGATTAGTTCTTTCCAAGGCATTGCGGCCGGAGAGGGAGAAACCTTTGCCGCACGGGGGACGGGTTACGGTCTCGCGACTTTGCGCGTGGACGGAAATGATATTCTCGCGGTTTATGCGGCGACGAAATGGGCAGCGGAACGCGCGCGGCGCGGCGGCGGCGCAACCTTGATCGAACATTTCACTTACCGCAAAGCGGGACATTCGACCTCGGATGATCCGTCTAAATATCGTCCTGAGAGTGAACCTGAAGTTTGGCCCTTTGGCGATCCGTTGGAGCGTTTGAAAGATCACCTCATTTTGATAGGTGAATGGGATGAGGCGCGTCATGAGGATTTACTCGCGAGCTGTAAAACTGAGGTTCGCGAGACTTATAAATTGGCAGAAGCCATGGGCAGTTTGTCGGGCGAAACCAAAGTAAATGATTACACCATGTTCGAGCAAGTCTATGAGCGTCCCTTGCCGCATCTGGATGAGCAGAAACGTATGTTCACCAAAGAGTTGGATTAGATCATGCCAGAAATGAATATGATTGAAGCCATTCGCGATGCGCTTGACGTGAAGATGAGCCAAGATTCTGACGTCCTCGTCTTCGGCGAAGATGTCGGCTATTTTGGCGGGGTGTTCCGCGCAACGGCAGGCCTGCAAGAAACCCATGGTTTGCACCGTTGTTTCGATACGCCCATTTCGGAAGGCGGAATCGTCGGCATTGCGATTGGCATGGCGGCCAATGGTCTGCGGCCTGTCGCAGAAATTCAATTCGCCGATTATATCTATCCCGCCTATGATCAAATCGCCTCTGAAGCGGCGCGATTGCGCTACCGCTCTAATGGGGATTTCACGGCGCCCCTGACCATTCGCACACCTGTCGGCGGCGGTATTTATGGCGGCACGACACATAGCCAATCACCAGAAGCCTTATTCACCCATATTGCGGGATTGAAAACCGTCATCCCGTCTAACCCTTATGACGCCAAGGGCATGTTGATTTCCGCGATTGAAGATAATGATCCCGTTCTCTTTTTAGAACCAAAGCGCCTTTACAATGGTCCCTTTTACGGCGACCCGCATGCGCCGGCGAAAACATGGCGCGGTCATGAGCTAGGCGACGTACCAAGCGGGCATTATTCGGTTCCCATCGGCGAAGCGCGAGCGATCGCAACAGGCGATGAGGTGACAATTCTGGCATATGGCACCATGGTCTGGGTCGCGCAAAAAGTGGCTGAGGATATGGGATTAAGCGCCGATATTCTGGATCTAAGGTCATTGCTGCCGCTGGATATCGACGCGATTGAAGCCTCTGTAAGGAAGACAGGCCGCTGCGTTATTTTACATGAAGCGACGCGCACCTCAGGCTTTGGCGCAGAACTCGCCTCGCAAGTTCAAGAGCGGTGTTTTTATGCGCTCGAATCCCCTATCCTCAGAGTCACGGGATGGGATACACCCTATCCACATGCGCAGGAATGGGCTTATTTTCCGGGACCCAAACGTGTTGGCAATGCGCTACGCCAAGTAATGGAGGGATAAGAGATGGGACAATATTTCTATAAATTACCTGACATTGGCGAAGGCGTTGTCGAAGCTGAAATCACGGCTTGGCATATCGCGATTGGAGATAGCGTTTCTGAAGAAGATCCAATTGCTGACGCGATGACCGATAAGGCAACAATTGAACTGACCTCGCCTGTGGATGGGGTCATTAAATCTATCGCGTGCGAGGCGGGCGATATGTTGGCCGTTGGGGCGGTTCTCGTCACATTAGAAGTTGAAGGCGAGGGTCAGGGCGACGCGCCAGAGGTTGAAGTTGAAACAGAGGCCGCCGCTGAACCTGCCCCAACTCCAGATAAAACACCTCCAGCCGTAAAAGAGACAGCGGTCCCGAGCCGCCCTGTCTCCCGCGCCATATCTAGCGGTAAAGTCCTAGCCTCGCCAGCCGTAAGAGATCGGGCTGCGCGTTTAAATATTGATCTGTCGGTCGTGCCCAGCGAAGGCGCGCGTATCTCCCATGCCGACCTTGATGCTTTTCTGATTGCGGGCACCCCTCCAAGGCCTGCATCCAATGCTTTATCCTCGCGGGTGAAGCCGTCTCCTGCAGTCTCCCAGATGCAGGAGACACCTCCTTTAAAATCCGATGAACTATTAAAAATAGATGAACCAGCGCCTGGTGAAACAAGGGAAAAAGTCATTGGATTGCGCCGCGTCATTGCGACCCGCATGGCGGAAGCCAAACGCAATATCCCGCATTTCACCTATGTCGAGGAATTTGATGTTACAGCCTTAGAAGACATGCGCGTGCGAATGAACCAGCGCCGCAGTGAGGATAAGCCCAAGCTGACGGTATTGCCGCTCATGATACGCGCTCTAGCTGTGACCCTAATAGATTGGCCGCAATTTAATGCGCGTTATGAAGATCAAAAAGGCTATGTCGCCCGTTTCGAAGACCTTAATCTTGGCATTGCCACACAGACAGATGGCGGATTAGTTGTGCCCGTTGTCAAAGCGGCGCAGTCCAAATCTGTCTGGGAGCTTGCAGCAGAGATTATGCGTCTGGCCGAAGCGGCGCGAAACAACCA
>CAYWSI010000103.1:0-6996 GCA_964460585.1 uncultured Algimonas sp. | reverse complement strand
ACGGCGATCTCGTCAAAATTATTGCTTGGTATGATAATGAGTGGGGTTTTGCGAATCGTATGATAGATGTCGCCCGTGTAATGGGGACTAATATGGGCCGAGCCACATGAGCTTTAACCGCTTAGAAACTGCGGAATTGCGCGGAAAAACCGCACTCGTCCGTGTAGATTTCAACGTTCCGAGAGATGCGGATGGTAAAATCACCGACGACACACGTATTCGCGCGGCCCTTCCCACGATAAGCTATTTGCAGGACCAGGGTGCCAAAATCGTGCTTCTGTCGCATTTTGGCCGTCCAAAAGGACAGCCTAATCCAGACATGTCCCTTCGCTTTATTATTCCAGCTTTAGAAGCGGCTATCGGGAAAACAGTAACCTTCGTTGAAAAACCAAGCGCAGACGCCATCGCAGACATGGCCCAAGATGCCATTATATTGGTGGAAAACACGCGCTTTTCCAAAATGGAAACAGATGGCGATCCGAAAATGGCGCAATTCCTTGCCAGCCTTGGTGATATATTTGTGATGGACGCTTTTTCTGCCTCGCACCGCAATCATGCCAGTAGCACGGTTGTTGGAAATTACCTGCCTGCTTATGCGGGACTGGCGATGGAGCGCGAGCTCGATCATTTGGCCGCCGCGCTCGACCATCCCAAAACCCCTGTCATGGCCATTGTCGGCGGGGCAAAGGTCAGTACAAAAATTGACCTCTTAGAAAATCTCGTCTCGCGCCTTGATACGCTTGTAATTGGCGGCGGCATGGCGAACACATTCTTATTCGCCCAAGGCCATGATGTCGGCGGCTCGCTCTGTGAAAAAGACCTCAAAACAAAAGCTCTGGATATTCTGGCCGCAGCCAAGAAAGAAAACTGCCGCATTATTCTGCCCGTTGATGTCGTGGCGGCTACAGAATTTAAAGCCCATGCAGAGAGCCGCGTTTGCGGATTAGGCGATGTCGCACCGCATGAAATGATTCTCGATGCAGGCCCTGAGACCGTCTCCACCATTTTAGATGCCATGGATGCCTCTAAGACCTTGATTTGGAACGGACCTTTGGGTGCATTTGAATTACCGCCTTTTGACACATCTACAGTCGAATGTGCGAAATATGCCGCTAAATTTTGTCGTAGTGGTTCACTGACCGCTGTCGCAGGCGGCGGGGATACGGTCGCCGCCCTCGCGCTGGCCGATGTCCTCGACGATTTCACCTTTATTTCTACCGCTGGCGGAGCCTTCCTCGAATGGATGGAAGGCAAAGCCCTCCCCGGTGTCGAAATTCTTAAACCTCCATCTAACGCTTAAATCGGAGCACATCATGGATATTCAAGCCCTAAATAAAATTGCTGTCAAAATGGTAAAGCCCGGAACAGGCATTCTTGCCGCCGATGAAAGTACGGGCACGATCGGAAAGCGTCTGGCCTCTATCGGGGCTGAAAATACTGAAGATAATCGCCGTGATTGGCGTGAAATGCTGTTCAGAACGCAGCCTGCCATGAATGATTATATTAGCGGCGTTATTTTATTTGATGAAACGATCCGTCAATCCGCAAAAGACGGCACGCCTTTTGTCAAACTCATCCAAGATGCAGGCGCAATCCCCGGCATTAAAGTCGACAAAGGCATTACGCCGCTGGCAGGACGCCCTGGCGAAACCATCACGCAAGGTCTTGATGGTCTGCGCGAACGCCTTGCCGAATATTATGAGTTAGGTGCGCGCTTTGCCAAATGGCGGGCTGTTATCGAGATTTCCCATCCTGACCAATATGTCGGCCAAACCCCGACACGCGGCGGATTAAAGGCTAATAATCATGCCCTCGGCCGTTATGCCGCCCTCTGCCAAGAAGCGGGTATTGTGCCAATCGTAGAGCCAGAAATTCTCATGGGCGGACATCATTCCGTTGAGCGCTGTCACGAAGTCACAAAAAAGACCCTCAACTCACTTTTCACAGAGCTTTATGAGCAAGGTGTTGCGCTCGAAGGTATTGTTTTGAAACCCAATATGGTTGTCGCAGGGAAACTTTGTGCGGATCAACCGTCACGCCAAGAGATCGCTGAACGGACAATCAAGGTACTGAAAGACACGGTACCCTCCGCAGTTCCGGGCATTGCGTTCCTTTCTGGTGGTCAAGCCAATGAAGAAGCCACTCGCAATCTGGACATGATGAATAAAATTGGCGGTTTCCCTTGGAAATTGACCTATTCCTATGGCCGCGCCTTACAGCAATCAGCTCTCTTTGCTTGGAAAGGCAATGCTGCCAATTATGATGCGGCTCAAACTGCATTCAACCACCGCGCCCGTATGAACGGCCTTGCGAGTATGGGTAAATGGAGCGCTGAGATCGACGACACTGTCGACGCTTAAAGGCACACTAGCCTAACTGCCTAAACCCAGCCCAAGTTTCGCCTTAAAATGCACTTTTTCGTGGGGCTTAATCACTATTGAAGATTTACCGGTTAAAAGTGACCTGAATCTAAGTGTAAAAGGCTGAGAGTATGTGCGGCATAATTGGTATTGCAGGACAAGGTCAGGTGACAGACCGTCTTATCGACGGTTTGAAACGCTTGGAATATCGCGGCTATGACAGCTCAGGTATTGCTGTCTTGACGAATGGGTCATTGGATCGCCGCCGCGCCGAAGGTAAAATTCGTAATCTGGAAGCCAAAATTTCAAAAGAGGCAATGGAAGGCCAAATTGGCATTGCCCATACGCGCTGGGCCACACATGGCGCCCCCACAGAAAATAACGCTCACCCTCACCGCTCTGGCCGAGTCGCGGTTGTCCATAATGGTATTATTGAAAATTACCTTGAGCTTCGTGCAGAGCTGTCAGCCACACGCGAATTCATATCTGATACGGACACCGAAGTTGTTGCCCATTTAGTCGATATTGAGCTTGCCAAAGGCTTATCTCCAAAAGATGCATTTTCAGCGACTTTAAAGCGCTTGAAAGGCGCTTATGCTTTCGGCCTTATCATTGATGATAATCCGAATGAGATTTATTGCGCGCGTGCCGGCTCACCGCTAGCGCTTGGCATTGGTCCAGACGGAACAGAACATTTCCTTGGGTCAGACGCGATGGCGATGGCGCAGCTGACAAGTCAGCTTATTTACCTCGAAGAAGGGGATTGGGCTATTCTTCGTCCGCTTGGGTATGAAATTTTCGATGAAAACGATGCCCCTGTCACGCGCGACATTACAGTCATCAAAGGCGGCCCTGCCATTGCAGAAAAAGGAAAATATCCGCATTTCATGGTCAAGGAAATCTATGAGCAGCCTGAGATTATTACGCGAACACTAACCCATTACTTAAACCCTGAACGCACTGCGCCTGTTCAGGGGACAAGCCTTGCGCCGGCCTTAAATTTTACCAAATTCGACCGGGTTATTTTGATTGCCTGCGGAACAGCTTATTATGCTGGCGCCGTTGCAAAATATTGGTTCGAGCAAATAGCGGGCCTCGCCGTGGATATCGATGTGGCCTCCGAGTTCCGCTATCGCCGCCCTGTCTTAAATGAAAAGTCTCTTTTCGTTGCGATTTCGCAATCCGGCGAAACGGCTGACACTTTGGCGGCGCTTCGCTATTGCAAAGAAAATGGACTAACCACCGCAGCTCTTGTCAATGTCATGACATCGACCATGGCCCGCGAAGCCGATATTGCCATGCCTATTCTTGCGGGGCCTGAAATTGGTGTTGCGTCAACGAAGGCCTTTACAGCGCAACTGACCGCGCTCGCCTCTCTGTCTTTGTCAGCCGCGCAATCACGCGGAACAAAGAGTGATGCAGAAATCTCTCGGCTCACAGCAGAGCTTATCTCTGTCCCGCGCCTAATCACCGAAGCTTTGGAACTCGATACAGTCATTGCCGAAATGTCGAAAACTCTCGCCCCTGCCCGCTCTGCTTTCTATCTCGGCCGAGGCGCACAAGTTCCAATCGCTTTTGAAGGCGCGCTGAAAATCAAAGAAATCGCCTATATTCATGCCGAAGGTTATGCTGCGGGCGAGCTGAAACATGGCCCGATTGCGCTGATTGAAGAGGGCACGCCCGTCATTGTTCTCGCGCCGATGGATGAGCTTTATGAAAAGACCGTATCCAACTTACAAGAAGTCGCCTCTCGCGGCGCGCGGGTCACATTAGTCACGGATGAGGAAGGCGCAAAAACAGGTGCGGCTATGGCGGATGATTTAATTGTCATTCCGACATCTGATCCATTCATCGCGCCCTTGCTAACAACAGTGGTTATGCAGCTTCTTGCCTATCATACGGCTGTTGCGCTTGGAACCGATGTGGACCAACCGCGCAACCTCGCGAAGTCCGTCACTGTCGAATAATTAATTGCGCTTAAACGGCGCGATTAAGCTCCAAACAAGGCCTGAGGGTTCATCCGTTTGATATTCGTTAAGGCCAAGTGTGAGCTGACCTTCAGGCATATCTGTATAAGATTTAAATATCTTATCCCACCAGATGACTGAAAATCCGTAATTCGTATTTGTCTCCCGCTCAATGACGGAATGATGGATACGGTGAAGCGCAGGCGTCACCATAACCAGACGTAAGGGGCGCTCAATCCAGCGCGGCAGGCGGACATTGGCGTGATTAAACACAGCGCAGGCATTTAAAACGATTTCGAAAGTTATGACGGCCAAAACAGGCGCGCCTAAGACGATAACAATTCCCATTTTATAGATCATGGAAATGATAATTTCGACGGGATGAAAGCGCAGGCCTGAACTCGCATCTAAATCGCGGTCAGCATGATGCACTTTGTGTAAGCGCCAGAGAATAGGAATCCGGTGAAAGGCGACATGTTGCCAATAAATCATCATATCTAAGACAATCACAGCCAAGAGCACTTTAACCCAAATTGGCATGACAGTGAGATTCAAAAGCCCCCAGCCCCGCGACTGCGCCCAAAGCGCCGCGCCGACGGCAATGACCGGAAAGAGCAAGCGGATGGCGAGCGTGTCAATCACGACAAGGCCGAAATTTGTACCCCATCGCCGCGTGCGTGTTTGCACGCGCTCACGCGCAGGAAACAGCGCCTCAAGCGCGCTCATGGCAATCAAGACGCCGAGAAATACCGTCAATCTAATTTGGGTTTCAGTCATGAATGACAGCTAGCATACAGCCACCCATATTAAAATGCGGCGCATGGCATCTCGCGCTTAATTGAATAAAAGCCGTGCCAGTTTTTTCTTATGCCAGCGAATATTTCCAAAAAGGCTGTCATGGAAAATGGCACGGCGTCTATAGAGCTGCGCATCGCATTCATATGTAAAGCCAAAGCCGCCGTGGAATTGGATGGCGCGGTCCGCTGCAAAAGACAAAGCTCGACCTGCCCCGACCGCCGCCATGCGCGTTGCAATTTCGCCTTTGCCTTGGTCCTCAAAATTATGTGCGGCGGCATAGAGGAGACTGCGCGCTTTCTCATAACTGACGTAAGCGTCGACCATAGTGTGTTTTAAAGCCTGATAAGAGCCAATGGGTTTTCCGAACTGTTTGCGCGTTTTCAAATAATCGAGCGTATAATCAATACAGCTTTGCGCGGCGCCAAGCTGTTCCGCGCTCGCCAATAAATTTGAAACCAAATCAATTCGCTGCAATGTCGCGGCCGTTTTCACTTCATCCATGATAGCTGTCTCTGGTAAGATGATGTCATCTAAGGTCAGCGCGAAACTGCGTTTCGTCTCATCAATCAGCGTTTCACGCCGCATCGTAGTTTCGGGAATAAGGCTCGTCTCAAAAACGAATAAACGCACCACTCCATCTACGACAGCGCTCAAAACCACAACATCTGCCGTGTCGAGATTTTCGACAAGTATTTTGGTTCCCGATAATCTATAGCCCTGTTCCTCTGGTGTCGCAGTCGTCGCGATATCCGCTAAGTCAAAGGCGCCATTTACCTCCGACAGCGCGAGGGCCGCCCCGCCCGTTTCTACGATTTTCGGCAGATAATGTCTTTTCTGAGCTTCGGTTCCGCCTGCCAATATAGCTTGCGCCGCGACAGTAACCGGAATGAAAGGCACCATCATTAAGCGGCGACCTATCTGTTCAGCAACAGGAACAGCTTCGGCAAGCGTTAGGCCTACGCCTCCATAGTCTTCGGGGATGGCAATTCCGAACCAACCCATAGCGGTCATAGCGTCCACCGCGCTTACATCTAACCCCTCACCGACGGCTATCATCTCCCGCACGGCAGATATGTCACCTGTATCACGGCAGAAACGCTCCGCCATATCCATGAATTCGACCTGCTCTGCGGAAATACCGAGGCGACCTAAGTTTTGCGCATCGAAATCCATCAATGGCTCTTTGGTAGGCCGAGCACATGCTCGCCAATGATATTACGTTGAATTTGAGATGTGCCGCCACCAATCGTCGCCGAAAAGGCATTTAAATAAGAGCGGTGCCACCACCCTCCATCGATAGCATTTGGCTCATCGACATAATAAGCACTCCGGGTGCCTTGTAAGGTGAGCGCATATTGATTAATTTCGCGGGCAAATTCCGTCTTCGCCAGCTTATTCATGAGCGGCAACCCCGCAGGATTATCTCGGATAAGCGCGCCAACTTTCGCGCGCTGCCCGTTCAAATTCAAAGCCTGCGCCTCAATAATAAAATCGATCAAATCATCCTGCACAATCGGATCTTCAAGCTGCCCTGTTTCGCGCGCTAGACTTAAAATTTCGAGCGGGTCAGGCTCAGTCATGGAATATCCGCCCGCCTGTCCGCCGCGCGCGCCGCGTTCATATTCCAAGGTTTGCATAGCAATTTTCCAGCCCATGCCTTCTGCGCCCATCAAGCCATCTGCGGGCACACAGGCGTCTTCAAAAAACGTCTGTGTAAATCCATGCTCCCCTGTAAGTTTCCGAATTTTCTGCGTGTGAATGCCCGGCACAGTCATAGGCGTGAGAAGGAACGACAGCCCTGCATATTTATTTGGCACGTCAAAATTCGTGCGGGCCAGTAGGATCATATATTTGCCGTAATGCCCAAGAGT
>CAYWSI010000102.1:0-7022 GCA_964460585.1 uncultured Algimonas sp. | reverse complement strand
GTCCATCTCGCCGAGATGAGATTTCAATTCTGAGGGCTCGCAGCTGAGTGTTTCATTGACGCGGGATTTTGTCTCGCCAATCCGCTCTTGCGCCGCAATGAGGCGCGCTTCCGAGGCCGCGCGGGCTTCGCGCGCTGCGCCAGCTGCGGTTTCTGATTCTCGGGCTATTTGAACAGCATCTTGCGTTTCTTTTTCTGACAAGCTGAGCGCATCTGCGGCAGCGGTTCTTCTGGTTTCAGCTATTGCCAGTTCCGCGAAAAGTTTCGTTCGCCGCTCGGCAAATTGATCCGGGCCTTCGGTCGCGGCGGCAAGTGACATTTTGACCGCCGCTTCACGGTTTTCTAAAATGGAAACGCGCTTGCTAGCATTTTCGGAGCGGCGTGCCCAATTCGCGCGTTCAGATTCAACGGCTTGCAAACGTGCGGCGCGGGCTTCGCTTTCATTTTTCAGGCTGCGATATTGCGCGCTCGCTTCATCAGCCGTGTCTCGCGCCGCGCGGAGTTGTTCTGACAGAACTTCACTTTGGGCTGAGAGGTCTTCGCTATCTGAATGTGCGGCGAGGTTTTCTTCAGCCGCCGCCACATTTTTCTCTAACTCGGCGGCCTCAGCCGTTAGCCGCGCAACCCGATCTTCGAGACTTGTTTTCTGCGCCGAGGTACGGGCAATATCGGTTTCATATTGCGCCATTGCAGCTTGAGCTGCGCGGTCCGCGCGTTCCAGCTCAGGCAAAGCTTTTCGGGCATCTCGCGCCGCAGTTTCTGCGGCTTGTCTGGCTTCGCGCACCGTTTCAAAAGCGGTCGTCGCAGTGGCAAGTTTTGCCTCTTCTACTTCAATTTCATGGGTTAGTTCGGCTACGCGGTTTTGTTGTTTTAGTTTAATCGCGGCAGAAGTTTCGACGCCAGCCGCAATCATAAAACCGTCCCAGCGTACGACATCTCCGCGCGGACTGACGAGGCGCTGGCCGGGTTTTAGAGATTTGGCTTTGGCTTGAATTTCGCCCGCCGCGGCAACGCCAATTTGCGACAGACGCGCCTGTAACTCGCGGGGCGCTGTGATGAAATTTGTGATGGGATCAACGCCGTTCGGTAGGTCTTGGGCAGGGACATCCGCGCCGTCCCAACGCAGGCCTGCGGCTCCGCCAATTGCGGCTTCCAAATCTTCACCTAAAACGGCGGCTAACGCTTGCTCATATCCTGCTTTGGCTTGAATGCTGTCTAGCGCGGGCGTCCAATCAGCAGAGGCAGATCGGCGCAATATATTTTCTAGGGCCGATTTTTCAGCCGTTAGTTTTTGCGTGGCTTGACGGGCCGTGGCTAATTCTTCTCTCGCTTTACGATCCGCGTCTTCAGATTTTGTACGGTCTGCCGTCAGGCGCTGTTCAGTTTCGCGCGCTGTCTCTAACGCACTGAACGCTTCTGATGCGGCAGAAGAAAATAAATTTGCATTTCCAAGGCCATCTGTATCCAGTGCGGCTAGTTTGTCTTGGGTTTGCTCTAGCTCAATGCCGACACGGCTGCGTCTTTGTTGCGTTTGTGCGAGTTCACGTTCGGCAGAATCGCGCCGCGCGGCTTGGTCCGCCGTTTTGCGTGTGAGTTCATTGAATTCCGCGTCCAGAGCATTGCGGGCTTTTAAAGCTTCGGACGCGGCATCTGCGGCGGCATCTAATGCGGCGGAAATATCTTTTAGTGCGGAAAGCTCTGCATGTTCAGCCGCTAGGCGTGTTTCTGCAGCGGCAGCATCGCTCACAACATCGCGTTCATGCGCTAAGTCAGCCGCAATTTCGCTGAGTTGAGCTTCTAATTTGCGGACTTCCGATTTGGCGGTTTCCTCATCTTGCTCCAACGCGTCTTTGGCGGCGTTGAGCCGGGCCAAAAGGGCGGCTGCGATCAATTGCTCTTCACGCTTGGGCTCTAAAAGACCTGATAGTTCATCGGCACGCCGCATGGTTTCAGAAGCTTTGATTTGCGTGTCGGCAACAGCATTTTCGCGCTCGCGCAAATCTGTCTGTGCACTTTCCAATGTATCGAGGGCGGATTGCCAGCGTTTCAACCAAAGCAGGGCTTTATATTCATGAATTTCACCGGCAAGCCGCTTGTAACGTGCGGCTTGACGTGACTGACGGCGCAAGGAAAGTAATTGGCTTTCAATCTGCCCAACAATATCTTCCAAGCGGTTAAGGTTGTTCTCGGCTGCACGCAAGCGAAGTTCGGCTTCGTGGCGGCGAGAGTGTAGACCTGAAATACCAGCCGCTTCTTCTAAGATGCGGCGGCGGTTACTCGGCTTTGCCGCGATGAGTTCTGAGATTTGACCTTGGCGAACAAGGGCAGGTGAGTTTGCGCCCGTACTCGCATCCGCAAAGAGGAGCTGCACATCTTTGGCACGGACTGTCTTGCCATTGATTTTATATTTAGAACCTTTGGACTTTTCGATAATCCGCATGATTTCTAGCGTGTCATCATCATTAAAGGCAGGCGGCGCAATGCGCGCCGAATTATCAACGGTCAGTGTCACATGGGCTTGGTTGCGTCCGGGACGTGTTTTCGTCCCATTGAAAATGACATCTTCCATCGCCGCGCCGCGCATAGCTTTTGCGGAATTGGCACCCATAACCCAGCGGATGGCTTCTAAGAGATTGGATTTTCCGCAGCCATTTGGTCCGACAATACCTGTTAAGCCAGGTTCAATGAGGAACGCTGTCGGCTCGACGAATGATTTAAAGCCCGTCAGCTTGATAGAATTGAAGACGAGCGACCCCATGGTTTACTCAGCTTCGGCTTTCTCAGGAATGGGTTCGCCTAAGATCGGCGCAATTGCCGCTTGGATAGAGTCAAAATCGCTTTTTGTGCGTTTGCCATTGATGAAAACTGTTGGCGTTCCTGTTACGCCTTGATCAGCGCCGAGCTCGATAAAGGCGTCATAACGGTCAGAAACCTCTACGTCGCTCATACAAGAGATGAATTCTTGCTCGGATAGTCCTGAGGCTTTTGCGAGACTGATATAGGCTTGGCGTAAGCCATTTGGCCTGCGGCCCATTTCCATGATTTGAGATTGGCGGTCGAATTGAAGTTTGATGTTTTTATAGAATTTTGTCCGGTCAGCACACAGGGCGAGCTTATGCCCGGCTTGCGCCATTTGCGGTTCGCCTGCTGGGAAGGGCCGGAATACATATTTGACTTTGCCCGTATCGATATATTGGGACTTAACTTCTGGATAGACGTTTTGGTGCCAATATGCGCAGGCACCGCAAGAGACGGAGGCATATTCCACGAGGGTCACAGGCGCATTCGCATTACCCAATATGTAATCATCGGCAACGGTATATTCGCCGCCTCCGCCGCTGGCCGCCGTGGATGAGCTTGAATCCCCGCCGCCGCAGGCGGAAAGGGCTAAGGCTGTACCAGCCATGAGGAGGACAAAACGCCTCGAAAACGAATCAATTGAAGTCATATTCCAATCCTTGAGATTTACAGGAAATAAGCAAGGGGAAAGGTGAATTGGCCTATGGATAGCTTATAGGTGACTAGACTTTAAATCGAGCCCTCATCGCTTGTTACTCTTAATCGCTTCAATGCTTTTTGACAGAGCTGATGAGTCTTTTGGAAGGGTTGCAATGCCTTTGGCGTCCATTTCATTGATAAGTTTAACAAGACTTTCCGCGTCTAAGGGGCCTTTATATCGCTGCCCATTGATTAAAAATCCAGGGACCGAATTGATTTCTGCCAGTTTGGCACGATTGGCATTGTCGATTATTTGCGCGGAGATGTCAGGATTTCTAAGGCAGCTTGTCATGGCTTCATTTGTTGTCATTCCGGCCAATTTCGCAATTTCTTGATAAGCTTCGGCACCTCGTCCGTCGCGGGCGGCCTCAAGAATATTGGACTGTTCTTTCATTTGATATTCAATAACCGAGAAATAATCCTCAGTTGGCGCGCAGGCCGCTAGGCTGAACCCTGCCATAGCTAAATTACCTGGGGCGGTCGGAAACTCGCGAAACACCACACGAAGTTTCCCTGTTTCTACCAAATCTGTTTTTATGACAGGCCATTCTTTTGTGAACCAATTTGAACAATGTGGACAGGTCACTGACGCCCAAATCATGAGCGTGAGCGCGGCATCCTCACTACCCAAGACATGGTCATCTGGCGCCTCGACCAAAACAAAATCAGTGACGTGAGGAGGTAAGCTATCGGCCTCTTGAGCTATAGCGGCGAGGGGCATGGAGACTGCGCATAGGGACCCAGCAAGGGTAACAATCATTGTCCGTAAGTTCATTTATTCAGTCCCATTGGCTAAAATTTGCCGCCCCATTTTTTCGAGAGCCCCTTTGAGCCGCTCGCTTTTTATATTTTTAAGGCCTTCCTTCAATTCAGTTTCCTGACGCGGAGCAAGGCCCTTTTGGGTTTGTGGTCTCGCAGGTTTTATCATGCGCGATTGTACGACCTTAATACGCCGAACATGACTGGCACCTAAATGAGCGTTAAGTCGCTGCAAAATTGGACCTGATTGCGCCAAAATCAAAGACGCTGCAGGCCCTGGCGCAGAAATAATCAAAGTACGACCGTCGCGTCCGCCTACGAATCGCACGGGTGAAGATATTTTTGACCAACGCGGGCCCATGATTTCGGGCCAAATTTTTTCGAGCGCCATGGCAGAACTGCCGCCGCCATGTTTGCGGGCTAGAGGGCGCATGACTTTGGAAACGGCCAAGCCGGCATTGGGCGCAGCCCGAAATTGCGGACGGCCCCGTTGGGATTCGACCCATTGGCTCAATACTTGGCCATTATGTCGTTTTTGGTCTGACATCTTAAGCTGTCTCGCCTATTGCGGTGCAGGCGTAAAGCGGACAGAGCGAATTTATGCATCACATTTTAAATATGCGTGCAGCTTTGCTGCATTGGTATGACGAGCAGGGCCGGAGTTTGCCATGGCGTGTGCGGCCAGAGGATCGCGCCCAAGGGGTTGTCGCGGATCCATATGCGATTTGGTTGTCCGAAGTTATGAGCCAGCAAACGACGCTGGCGCATGCCACGCCATATTGGGAAAAGTTTCTTTCTGCCTTTCCGTCTGTTTCAGATCTTGCCAATGCGGAGAGGGAGGTCGTGCTCTCTATGTGGGCGGGATTGGGATATTATGCGCGGGCGCGAAATCTGCATAAATGCGCGGGCGTTGTGCGGGATGAGCATGGCGGTGTTTTCCCCACAGACGAAAAGACTCTCTTAGGTTTGCCTGGCATTGGTCCTTATACAGCAGCCACCATAGCCGCGATTTGCGCGGATGAGGCCACGAATATTGTCGACGGCAATGTCGAGCGGGTGATTTCGCGCATATTTGCCCATGATGAGCCTCTGCCAAAGGGTCGCAAAGCTCTGCGAGAGTTAGCAGGGACTTTGGTGCGCGCAGACCGTCCCGGCGATTATGGTCAGGCCTTGATGGATTTGGGGGCGGGTCTGTGTTCGCCGAAATCCCCGCAATGCTCAAACTGTCCGTGGGTGAAATGGTGCGCCGCTCATGCGGCTGGGGAGCAAGCGCTCTATCCAAAGAAAGCGAAAAAGAAGCCGATACCTATTCGGCACGGCTATGCCTATGTTCTGCGCTGCGGGGACGAAGTTTTGGTTGAAAAACGCCCCGACACAGGATTGCTCGGCGGGATGCTAGGTGTGCCGACAAGTCCGTGGGGCGACTTACCGACGGATCATAGCGCCGCGCCAATGAGACGCAATTGGGAGAGAGCGGGAGAGATAAAACACGTCTTCACGCATTTTGAATTGAGGCTCACAGTCTTTGTTGCCGAAGTTGATAAAAAACGGGATGGAGATTGGATAAAAGATACAACAGGTTTACCGACTGTATTTCGGAAAGTTCTGTCTTGCGCGCATAAAAAAACCGGACCCAAAGGCCCGGCTTAAAATCAGATTGCGGCAGGCTTACTTATAGTTACCTTCAAGGCCGAAGTGCTTTGTCAGCATGTAATAGACAACCGCGCGATACTTATTGCGCTCTGACTTACCGTATTTGTCCATAACGGTTGCAATTGCTCCGTCCAGATCTTTGCTCGTAGACAGTCCGTGCTTCTTGATTAGAAAGTTGTTTCTTACAGTATCAAGTTCAGACTGATCAGAGCCTGAAACTGTTGATGAGTCGCGGTTATAGATTGATGGTCCGCATCCAATTGTGACCTTACGCAGAAGGTCCATATCTGGCGTTACGCCGATCTTGTTCTTCAAGTCATCGGCATATTTTTTGATTAGTTCGTCACGTTTGCTCATTTTGTTCTCCAAGGTTCCCCAGTAGTTTCTGTACCCAAGCGGCTGCCCGGGCCTAAGCCTGTGCTATGATGAAACTAAGATAAACGCAAGATGAACAGAATTTTATCTGTTAAGTTCAAATTCTTCAAGCAGAGGCGGATTCAGCCATTTCTGCGCGAACGACGGCGCGAATTGTGTCGATAGGCTGCAAGCCGCTGGGACCTTGCAAATGCCAAAAAGTCCAACCATTACAAGAGGGTGCGCCCGTTAACAGGGCCCCAAGCTTATGTATGGACCCGTTTTGTTTGCCTGATTCTAAGCTGCCATCTGCGCGCACAGTTGCAGATAATATGCCGTTCTTTGAGAAAACTTTTGTCCCAATTTTTACGAGACCTCGCTCAACAAGGTTGCCAAAAGGCACTTTTGGCTCTGATCGCTTAGACTTTGTGACGGCAATCGTTGCGCCTTCTTCGATATTAGCGATTCGGCGGCTAGCATGAATGATATAATCTTCTTCGCGTTCAAAGCCGATGAATTTACGGCCCAATTTCTTCGCAACGGCCCCTGTTGTGCCTGTTCCGAAGAAGGGGTCGACAATTACATCGCCTGGATTTGTTGTCGCGAGGATAACACGGTGCAACAGGCTTTCTGGTTTTTGTGTTGGGTGGGCTTTCTTGCCGTCGCTTTTTTTGAGACGCTCGCGGCCCGTACATATTGGCAAAGTCCAATCAGAGCGCATTTGCACGCCTTCATTGAGCATTTTCATCGCGTCATAAT
>CAYWSI010000101.1:0-7132 GCA_964460585.1 uncultured Algimonas sp. | reverse complement strand
CATGACGAATTCAAAATCTACGCATGACCATGGCGTCATTCACGGTCATGAGCTTTTGCATAATAGCGCGACC
Source organism: uncultured Algimonas sp. (assembly GCA_964460585.1). Classification (GTDB taxonomy): domain Bacteria; phylum Pseudomonadota; class Alphaproteobacteria; order Caulobacterales; family Maricaulaceae; genus Litorimonas. Next base: position 7,059 of record CAYWSI010000101.1, on the reverse strand, counting down.
AATAAATCCACGGCCTTTTCGCTTGAAGAACGTGAAAAATTGGGATTACGCGGACTTTTGCCCCATAGCGTGGGCACACAAGCGACCCAACAAAAACGGGCCTTGGGAAATTTACGCCGTAAGGCTTATGATATCGAAAAATATATATTCTTGAGCGGGCTCCAAGACCGTAATGAAAAACTCTTCTACCGTATGGTGATCGATAATATCGAAGAAATTATGCCATTGATTTACACGCCGACTGTGGGTCAGGCCTGTAAGGAATTTGCCAGTATCTTCCGTCGCGCCCAAGGGTTTTACATCACGCCAGATGATCAGGGCGATATTCGCAAAATTTTAGATAATTGGCACGAAGACGATGTGAAAGTCATCGTTGTCACCGACGGTCAGCGGATTTTGGGCTTGGGCGATTTGGGTGCAAATGGGATGGGGATCCCGATTGGAAAGCTCGCGCTTTATACGGCCTGTGCGGGTATCCACCCGCATCAATGCTTGCCTGTCATGTTGGATGTCGGCACAAATAATGAAGAGCTTTTAAATGACCCGCTTTATATGGGCTACCCGCATAAGCGTCTTGAAGGTCAGGATTATCTGGATTTGGTCGATGAATTTGTCTCTGCCTTGCAGGATAAATACCCAGACTCTTTGTTGCAATTCGAGGACTTCCTGACGCCAAATGCCTATAAATTACTCGGCACATATAAAGATAAAATCCTGTGTTTTAACGATGATATTCAAGGCACAGCCGCCGTGGCCCTCTCAGGGGTACTCGCCTCGAACCGTGTCACGGGCCATGAGTTTTCGGACCTGCGGATTATGTTTTTAGGCGCAGGCTCTGCTGCGACAGGTATTGGTGATTTATTGCTCGCGGCGTTTCTTGAGCAAGGCCTCAGCCATGATGAAGCTGTAAAACGCCTATGGTTTGTGGATCAACATGGCATCATTGTGAAAAGCCGGGATGATCTCATGAGCCATAATATCCCTTATGCGCATGATTATGAGCAGTTGAGCTTTGTCGACGCCATTAAAGCGATTAAGCCTCACATTTTGATTGGCGCAACAGGCGCGCCGGGCACTTTTACCCAAGAGGTGATTGAGGCGATGTCTGCGATAAATGACCGTCCGGCGATATTTGCTTTGTCTAACCCGACGTCCCGCGCCGAATGCACGGCCAAGCAAGCTTATGAATGGAGCGACGGCCGTGCGATATTTACAAGCGGTAGTCCTTTTGACGCCGTTGAAATGGGCGGCAAGACGCATCAACCGGGGCAGGGGAATAATGCTTATGTCTTCCCCGGGATTGGATTAGGCGCCATCGCTTGCCAAGCTAAACATATTGATGATGCCATGTTCTTGGCAGCCGCGGATGCTTTGGCGCAACAGGTCAGCCAAGCGAATTTAGATGCAGGTACGCTTTATCCACCCCTGTCTGATATTCGGGAAGTTTCACTCAGCATCGCCGTTGCCGTGGCCGAGAAAGCCTATGAGACAGGCCTCGCGCAACTCAAGCGGCCAGCAGATCTGAAAGCGCATATTGAGAGCCTGATGTATCAGCCAAATTATTCGTAAGGCTGGGAATTAGGACAAGGTCAAAAGCGTAGCATTGCCGCCAGCAGCCGTTGTATCTTTTGTCAGCGTGCGCTCATGGCAATATCTATACGGGTCAGACTGGGCGCTGAGAATGGGGAGGATCACTCCTTCGCGCCGGCACATATATTCCGCGATAGGATCTCGGGAAGCCCCATCCACTGCTACGCCGTCTATCTCGCTATTTATAACGTCTTTGAAACTGTCCAAGGTGACAGTCTGAATGAGGTCTCTGATTTTAGTTTTCTCCAAGATGGCCTTAGATAGCGTTTTGAGATTATCTGTGTCGCTTGAGGCAATCACGGCATTCCCCATAGACAGGGCGAGGGCCAATTGACGTAGATTGTCGTCTGGCTCGCCAAGGCATAAGATGAGGCCGCGAGGATGCAAAGATAGCTTATTTATCTCACCCGTCGGTCCCGGAAGGTCTTGGGTTTCAGAGAGGTCAAATTGTGTCCAGAATGTCTCATCTTTTATTAGAGGCGAGAAGATAGATTTAATCGCCGCGCGGCGTGCTTCTGGCGGCATTTTATCCGCCCAAGTCTTTGATGCAGATTTAGCGTTTTCAATCATCTGATTTACCGCGCCTGATGGTTCTGTCACCTCAAGGGAAAGAGGGGATGCATCAGCTGCTGCGCCTTCGTTATTTGATAGGCTAGCTTTTTTAGACAGGCGAAGGAGGTAATGCGGCCCGCCAGCTTTTGGTCCAGTACCGGAGAGGCCTTCGCCGCCAAATGGCTGCACGCCAACGACCGCGCCAATTTGATTGCGGTTCACATAGAGATTTCCAACTTTCGCATTTTCACTCACCCAATCGACGCGGCTATCGAGGCGGCTATGCAGACCCATGGTTAGGCCAAACCCTAGCGCGTTGATCGCTTGGAGCGTTTCGGAAAATTGGCTCCCCTTGAAGCGCAACACATGTAGCACAGGCCCAAAGACTTCTTTTTCAAGGTCAGAAATTTTCTCAATCTCGAAAGCGATTGGCGTTACAAAATGGCCTATCTCCATGCTGTGCGCTGGTTTAGATTCGCCGATGACTTTAAACTCTGATCTTTTGACCTCGATATAATCGATGATATTTTGTTTCGCTAAATCATCAATAACAGGGCCAACATCTGTCTCTAGGCGAGACGGCTCACCTATGCTTAACTCCTGCATTGCGCCCGAGAGCATTTTTACAAAAGCATCGGCAATATCTTCTTGCACGCAGACCACACGGCAGGCGGAACAGCGTTGCCCCGCGCTTTGAAAAGCAGAGGCGATAACATCTGAAATCGCTTGTTCGAGCAGGGCGGAAGAATCCACAATCATCGCATTGAGCCCGCCCGTTTCCGCGATAAGGGGCAGGGTCGCGCGCTGTGTATCTGTGAGGCTGGCGGCAATGAGTTTAGCCGTTCGCGTGGACCCTGTGAAACACACACCATCAATACCGTTATGGCGCGTGAGATAGCTGCCCAAAACGGCACCGTCACCCAAGACCAGATGCAGTACGTCTTTAGGAACGCCTGCGCTATAGAGAGCCTCGACAGCCTTATGCGCAATCAACGGCGTTTGTTCGGCCGGTTTGGCGATGACTGTGTTTCCAACGACTAAAGCCGCCGCGATTTGGCCTAGGAATATCGCCAGCGGGAAGTTCCATGGAGAAATACAGGCGATGGTGCCGAGCGCTTGTCTTTTGGAGATGAGATCGCTCTTGGTTTGCTGGGCATAATAGCGCAGGAAATCTACGGCTTCGCGAACTTCCGAAATGGCGTCTAAATAGGATTTCCCCGCCTCAAAGGTAAGCAGCGAAAGATAGCTTGGCATATCGTCTTCTAAAATATCCGCGGCGCGCTCAAGACACTCCGCTCGCTGCGAAGGGGTGAATGTCTGGAGCCATTTTGAGGCTTTGGCGGACTTGATTGCGCGGTCAATGTCTTGCGGGGTAGAGGGTAAATATTGACCCACAGTTTGAGAGAGCTTTGCGGGATTGATGACATTGATAGGGCCTGCTTTGGCTTTTCTTTTGGATTTGCTGTCGAACGCTTTGTAAGGGCGGAAGGATTGGGTGAGGCTATCCAATTGCGTTTCAATATTGGATTGGGTGACATCAAGGCCCGCTGCGGATTGGCGGCGGCCGTCAAATAAATCGGTTGGCGTTGGAATTTTTGGGTTTGCTGTCGCCGTATTTTCTGCGGCCAAATCAAGCGGGTCTTCTACAACATCAATAGCGGGAATGCTCTCGTCAAATTGCTGGTTCACAAATGAACTATTCGCGCCATTTTCAAGCAAGCGCCTTACGAGATAGGGTAGGAGGTCTTTGTGGCTTCCGACGGGCGCATAGATGCGGCAGGGCTTGCCAGATTGTTGCATGATGTCTTCATGTAAGCCGCCGCCCATCCCGTGGAGCCGTTGAAATTCATAAGCATTATTTAGGCCTTGGCTCATGTGCAGAATTGTGGCCGTCGTATGCGCATTATGAGTCGCAAATTGCGGGTAAATCACATCAGGCGCATCCAGTAATAATCGCGCGCAAGCGGTATAGCTAATGTCGGTATTTTCTTTGCGTGTGAAAACCGGATAGCTGGTCAGGCCCAGCTCTTGCGCCCGCTTTATTTCCATATCCCAATAGGCGCCTTTTACGAGACGGATGGTGATTTTTCGCTTCGCTTCGCGCACAGCTTTAATGAGCGCGGGAATGAGTTTAATTGCGCGCCTCTGGTAGGCTTGCACGACAAGGCCAAGCCCGTCCCAACCTGCCAGTTCTGGCGCACTTAACAGGACCTCAAAAATCAGTAAGGAGACTTCGAGACGGTCACATTCTTCGGCGTCAATGGTGAGGCTCAGATTGGCCGTTTTTGCAATCTTCGCAATTTCCAGTGTTTTCGCAACGAGGTCCGGCACACATGTTTCGCGTTTCGCATATTCATAACGGGGATGTAGAGCGGAGAGCTTTATCGATATGCCCGGCGCTTGGTGGAAGCTTTGTCCGGGGACCGCGTCTTTTGCGAGATAATTGATAGAGGTGAGGTAGGCTTGGAAATATCGTTCGGCATCCTCTTGGGTATAAGCGGCTTCGCCCAGCATATCATAGGAATAACTATAGCCACGCGCCGTTGACGCTTTTGAATTTTCGACAGCCTCTTCAATATCGCGGCCTAAGACAAAATGTTCTCCCATGACTTTCATCGCTTGGCCGACACCTATGGCCATAGCGCGGTCACCGAGGCGGGCCAGCAGATTTTGAGCTTCTGTTCCGTCCGTGGATTTTATCCATTTTTTTGTAAACCTGAGGCCTGATGTGGCTTGGTTGACCCAGAAATTATCGCTTTGTTTGGCGTGTGCCGCCCAATCTGCATTATTAAGTTTATCACGCATTAAAATGCGGCCCGTCATAAAATCCGGGGTGCGTATCAAAGACTCCGCAAGGCGCATGAGGGTCAGCCCCTCCTGTGAGGAGAGATCATATTCTAACAGAAAGGAATCGATGAGATTGATGTTTTCAGGAGCCGCTCTCAGCTGAGTTACGGAGTTGGCGGCAGAGGATTGAATGGTTTTCCGGTCAGCCGGCGATAAGTCACATATAGAGATTAATTCTCGTAAAAGCGCTTCTTCATCCGCTAAGTAATATTCTGAAAGCGGTCCAAATTGATCAGAGAGAGAAGCCATCGCCATATCCTATACTCTTTTGTCCTCAGGCAATTATTTCAATTATGAAAAGGAAATGGGACTTTATTTTGCGATATTATATTCCTAAAAGTCTAATATATCTGTGATATAAAGGCTATTGGACTTCAAAATGCGAAATTTTAAATCTTTAGACAATGTCGACCGAAATATCTTGCATGAGATTCAACGCGATGGCCGAATCGCCTTTGTCGAGTTGGCAGAAAAAGTGGGTTTAAGTAAATCTCCTTGTCTGAAACGGCTCAGAGCGCTTGAAAAAGAGGGCTATATAAAAGGTTATAGGGCCGAATTAGATGCCCATAAAATTGAACAAGGTTATCTTGTATATATACAAGTCAAACTCCGCTCGACCAACCGGGAGGCTTTGCGAACATTTAATCAAGCCGTACAGGATGTGAAAGAAATTATGTCCTGTGATATGATGTCGGGGGGTTATGATTATCTCTTGAAAGTCCGCACGCGAGATATGCACGCCTATCGGGAGCTCTTAGGGGATGTGCTATCCGTTCTACCGGGTATTGATCAAAGCTCGTCTTTTCCCGTGATGGAGCAGGTTAAAGAGACATCCTATCTGGTGGTTGAACCTTCGTCTGGTGGTTAGGCTGTATGGGCAAATTTGCTAATCCAAACCTTGCACTATGCTGTCCGCAGCAGCGTCGAATATTGAATTATCATCGCTAGACGCGCTTAAAACCATCGCGCCTGATAAGAGGGATAGGGCGGTTTTCGCATGGCTGTCAGGTGAGGCTTTACCTAAGTCCTCATATTGTTGAGTAAGCCAGCCTATATTCTGATCAAAGAAGTTTTTTATTTCAACATTCACGCGGTCTGGTAGGCCTTCTGATTCTGCACCAAGTACCGCACAGAGACAGACGAGGCGCTGCTGTTTTAAGGCGGCGCTATATATATCGACGAAGGCTTTAATACGCGCGCTAGGGGTAGATTCACGGGAGGAAATATCTTGCAGTGCCCCAGAGAAATTGTCCGAATAGCGTTGCGTTAAAGCGGCCCCAAGGTCTTCTTTCTTTGGGAAATGATAATGAAGGCTCGCACTTTTAATGCCCATCTCATTGGCAATGTCGCGATAGCTAACAGCATTATATCCTGTTTGCCGCATACGCCGTTCTGCAATGTCTAATATTTGTGTCGCGCTATCCATTGTTCGGAATCAACTTTCTGTGTTTCGCAGCTCTAAGCATATTTTTTGCTTGAAGTTTATGATTATTATATTTACCTATCAGTAGATAGATTTAAATGCAACTGAAAGAATTGCCGTGCATCTGAATGCCGATTTTTCAAAAGCTGTCGTGATCGACACGGCTCAACTGCCTTGGGAGGACTCCCCTATGGCGGGCGTGCAGCGCCGAAAGCTTGACCGGATTGGCGATGAGGTTGCGCGCGCGACATCTCTCGTAAAATATGCCCCAAAATCCTATTTCAACCCGCATACACATGGCGGGGGTGAGGAAATCTTCGTGATTGAAGGCGTGTTCTCGGATGAACATGGCGATTATCCGGCGGGCACTTATATCCGTAATCCGATTGGCACAACCCATAAGCCGCATAGTGAAGACGGCTGCGTTATCTTTGTGAAGCTGCATCAATTTGACAAAAATGATACGAAACAGTTCTCAATAAATACGCAGAAGACCGAGTTCCTACCGGGAAGTGCGACTGGTTTGACTGTCCTTCCACTGCATAGTTTTGAAGGGGAGAGCTGCGCATTGGTGCGCTGGGCACCAAAGACAAAATTTAATCCGCATCAACATTGGGGCGGCGAAGAAATTTATGTGCTGGAAGGCA
>CAYWSI010000100.1:0-7172 GCA_964460585.1 uncultured Algimonas sp. | reverse complement strand
GTGTTGATATGACGGATGAAATGCTGGCTCTGGCCCGCGAAAACGCGCCTATTATCGCAGAGCGCGTTGGCTATGCGAATGTTGAGTTTCGCCGTGGTCACATTGAAGATTTGAAGCTGGACCTCGATGCGCTGGATGCGTGGTTGAAAGATAACCCCGTCAAATCTGCGCGCGACATGGAAAATATGGATGCTGAAATCCTGCGGATGAAGTCTGAGATGAAAATGATCCCAGATAATTCTGTGGATGTGATTGTTTCAAACTGCGTCTTGAACCTTGTTTCTGACACGAAGAAAAAGCAGCTTTTTGCGGAAATGTTCCGCGTGCTGAAAGTCGGCGGCCGCGTGGCTGTTTCTGATATTATTTCGGATGAAGACAGCCCTGAAGAGATGAAAAATGATGAGCGTCTTTGGTCAGGCTGTATTTCAGGCGCCCTAACAGAACTCGGCTTCATTGAGGCGCTTGAAGAAGCAGGCTTCCACGGCATCACAGTTGATAAGTTTGAGATGGAGCCTTGGCAGATTGTCGAAGGCATTGAATTCCGCTCGGCGACCTATTTGGCCTATAAGGGCAAGCAAGGTGAGTGCCTGGAGAAAAACCAAGCTGTCATCTACAAAGGCCCTTGGCGTCAGGTTCAAGATGATGATGGCCATGTCTTTATGCGCGGTGAGCGTTCAGCGGTTTGCGAGAAGACATTTAAGCTCATGCAAAAAGAGCCATATGCGGATATGTTCTACGCCGTAGAGCCAAGCATTCCTGTCACTGAGACAATTGCGTGGCCGGCTTCTGATTGCGGCGTACGCCGCCGCGAGCCTGAAGAGACAAAGCGCGGCGCGCCAAAGCTCACAACGGATCCGAGCCAGAGTAGTTCTTCTTGTTGCTAGCCCGTAGCGCGGGTTAGTTGAAAGAGTTCGCTATCATATCGCCCATTGATTGGCGCTTAATGACGCCCTCTGGGTCGCGCATTAGAGCGGGGTTTAGTTGCTGTAACCGAGGCTTAACCCCGACCCCTCTGAATTTACCATAATATTCCCAATCTCCGGATTGGGATTTTACCCAAAAATCGTTGAAGCTTGTTGTGCGGGGATAGCCTTTTCTTTTCTCAAGGGTGAGCTCTACGGCGCATAAAAAGCCGTGGGTTGGATGATGGCCGTGAATGAAAGCCATTTCTTCATGCCCTGAGCCAATGAGTCTTTGCATTTCAGTCCAACGGCATGTTTCGATATTTAGGTTATTAAACTGGCGTTTATAATCTTTCACAGCCGTTTCGTAAGTTTTCTTGCGCTCGGATTCAGAAATTTTATGCTTGTCAGATTGGGACTCTGCCAGCGCAAATAAACGCGTTAATTCGTCATTGTCCAGCTTGACCTTTGGCGCGTTTTTTATCTCCTTCAGTAGCTTTTTGACCTCGGGATCTTTTGACGCCATCAGTCCAAGTCGAGCCATTAACTTAGTTCGTCTTTGGCCATTGCGCATATGACGTCCAAATTGTTCAATCCGAGCCTTTTTCATGCGATCTTTTATCTCTTGAGGATAGTCTAACGCTGGAATGTCAAAGCGTTGATGAAATCCTGCCATGTAAGCAGCGGTAGCTTCAGCGTTTGACGGTGCGTCATAGCCGCCTGTTGCCACGCCGGGCATAGTTCCGATCTTAGGAGCTGGTTCGCTGCAGGCCGAAACGCCGAGACAAATTAAAAGGGAGGCTAGATATCTCATTTTGACCCAGCATTCATATGCGCTTCGTAATACTGGTCCAAAGCTTGTCGGGCGAATGCCTTGTTTTGCTCCCTAGTCCCAAATTGAATGAAATCATTCTCTACATATTGTATGGTCTTGCCGCTAAATGCGACATATGGAATGCGCGCTTCATATGTAGTGGGGGCTGGTCCAATAAGGTAATGACCGGCGCCTCTGACGCTGAGTACATTTTTTTGAGGAATATCACCAAAGTCTTTTCTGACGCGGCGGTAAAATGTTTTCCAATGAGGTTCTAAGGCCTTAAAACGTTTGCCATTTTGTTTTTTCTTTGACCAACTCTTATCCGGTCTGGCTTGGACGCGGGTCCAACAACCTTTTGTAGCGGGATGCGCCTGCGAAATGAAATTTACGGGCACGCCAGCGGGCACACCTGCTACGGCCGCTTGGCCATTTTGATTATAGGCTGTTTCCCCCGTATACACGATGACTCCAGTTAGGCGCACGCCAGAGGCTAAGTGAAAATTGTAGAGGCCGCCACCCGCTATTGCGACAGCGACGGGTTCAGACGTTTCGGTAATGAATACGTCCTTTATCGCCATGTTTCGCGCAGGAAGAGGGACGTCACCATCGGCAGATTTGCTGCGCAACCCAGTCTTTAATGAATGCTCTGCTTGGGTTTTCGCCAATTTACTTGTAGATTTTTTACTGAAGGTCACAAGACTCGGGACTTCGACGTTTTTCATGAGCGGAAATTGGGCTCCGCCACCTTGTCCGACAATAAGATATTTACCGCTATTCGTACTAGGTTTTGTGACCTTGCAAGAAGGTTTGACCGGCGAAAGCGCCGTTGGCGGCGTTGCAAAATCAATATCATGTAATCCCGATGCGACCGCTTGAACGTGATGTGCTGTGGGCATGTCTTTGCCTGGTGAAACGGCAATCGCCCGATCAACTTTCCAGCCTTCGCTGAGTTGGACCCTGTCCATCGGGTCAAAGGTTGGAATATCGGGTTCGGTTTTTGCGCAGCTACTCAATATCAAGCTGCATGTTACTGTAGAAAGTGCAAAATTAATATGTCGCGAAAATGTCATTGTGACCCCCTTAGTCTTTAGTTGTGTTTAGGGGAGGCTTTCTTAATAATTGATTTTCGTTTTGCGAGATGTTGCGTTTAACAGTTTTAAGATAGGCGGAAAATGCGTTTTAAGTTTGGTATTATAGGCCTAATGATTGCCGGTCTGGGACTCGTTTCTTCCTGTGCACCCGTCAATATCTTGAATGGTATCACTCCATCCTCGACATTTGACCGGACAAAAAATCTATCCTTTGGAGACCAAGAGCGCGATAAATTAGATGTTTATCGGAGTGAAAAGCCCAATGCTGATACGCCTGTCTTGATGTTTGTCCATGGAGGCTCGTGGGATAGTGGCTCTAAAGATATTTATAAATTTTTGGCGGAAGGATTTACAAAATCTGGCTTCGATATTGTTATACCAAATTACCGACTTTACCCAGAGGCTAAGTTTCCAAATTTTTTGATTGATAATGCAGATGCCGTGGCTTTTACGAGGCGGACGTTTCCTGACCGAAAGATTGTTTTGATGGGGCATTCTGCGGGTGCCTATAATGTCTTGATGCTTGGATTGCGCGATGCGTATTTGAAGCAGGCAGGTATTGACCGCTGCGAGGCTATATCTGGTATTGTGAGTTTGGCTGCCCCCGTTGGTGTCGTGCCATTGGAGAGTGAGCGTCTGACTGAAATTTTTCCAGACCGGTTCACGGCAGATGATGCAGTTCTGAATAATGTAACAGGTCCAGCACCTCCGGTTTTTTTAGGTCACGGAGATAAAGACACTACAGTTAGCCCAATAAATGCGATGAAATTAGGCGAAAAAATCACTGCCCGCGGCGGTGTTGCCCAAGTCGAAATTTACCCGGGTCAAAGTCACAGTGATGTGGTGAAAGTGCTTTCAAGACATTTTGATGGAGACGCTACGTTAAAAGCAGATATCGTCAGTTTTATTGAAAGCTTGCCTAGTTCGGGGTCGACCTGTCGCTAGGTCATACCGATTACGCGCGCAAAGGTTCGTCCAAAAGTATCGACTTCCGGGCTGACCTTCGCCGGTAGCGCATCCGGAAATGAGCGTGCGCAAAGCTCAAAAACGGCCTCAGATTCGACTGCATTTTTATATCCCATAGACCAATTTGGAAATTCACGCTCTGTGGCCATACGATTGACTAAAACGAGAACATTAGAGACACGTTCGTCTTTTGCGATTGTCTTATAAAGCTGCATGACGGCTTTTTTGTCGCCCTCTAAGATTTGTAACGCGGACCCTTCGTTACAGAGTAAAAGTCCTGTAATTCCGCGTTCTAAATTTCGTTTGCGAGAGTATTGTGCAATCTTCTCAAGGTCGTCATTGCTCATAACTTTCGCGAAAGCGCATGTATATATAAGTTGAAAAATCTCGATGGGTTTAGCCTTTAAATATATATGACCTCACACTGTTGGGATGAATTTAACGCGAAAAAGTAAATTAGCTATTACAACTTTGACGTTTATTTTAACGATTCATATAAATTAAGCTAGCTTAGAAATATGCCGTCATGCCTTGCACAAAGACGTGTCCTCTGTCACAGAATAGGCAACCGAGGGGCACCTCGTTTATCTGGCCACGCCACATAAACTGGTTGAGACGCACCCTTTGAACTTGATCCTGCATTAAGTGGGCGGAAGGACGGATGATGAAACGGGGTTTTTTGATTTCACTTATGCTATGTCTTGGCGCGTGCACGCAGTCCGCGCCGACAAGCGATGCAATCTTCCTTGTTCGGCATGCTGAGAAAACAGCCGAAGCAAATGACCCGGGCTTAACACAAGCCGGCCAAGCGCGGGCCTTGGCGCTCGCAAACCGTCTTGGCGGTGAAGGCATTACCCACATCCATAGTAGTGATTTTATCCGCACACGCGATACGGCCGAACCTCTGGCCGAGAAATTGGGTCTAGAGGTCGAGATTTATGACCCCCGTGACTTGTCGGCAATAGCCGTAAAATTAAAAGCGACTCCTGGACGTCATTTGGTCGTTGGCCATAGTAATACGACGCCGCCATTGGTAGAGCTGCTAGGCGGAGATGGCGGAACTCCCATTGTGGAAGCCACAGAATATGACCGGCTTTATATCGTTTCGACAAAAACGGGCGAGCCTGTGAAATCTTATCTAACACGTTATGGCAAGCCCTCTGTGGTTGAGGCAGAAAAGTAAGGCGATGAAGTTGAATATGGCTATGTCTAAGATTATTCCTCTGACGTTTTGTTTTGCGAGCCTGTCCTTAATGGCTTGCAACGGTCACCCTGACGATCATAGTCATCACGGGAGCAGTTCCGCTGAATTTATCGCCCATGCAGCCGTCATGGTGGAGAGCGGGCCGACAAAAATCTTATTCGATCCCATTTTCGATAAGGATTACGGTAGTTTTCAACTCGTCGCGCAAGAGACGCAGCAGCTCATGATGTCGGGACAGGCGCCTTTTGATGGCGTTGATGCGGTTTTTGTTAGCCATGCGCATGGCGATCATTTTGCCGCCGGGCTGATGATTGATTATCTAATTGCAAACCCTGAGGTGAAGCTCTTCGTGCCGGAGCAGGCGCTCACACGATTACAAGAAGATACGCGGTGGGATGCGGCTTTAGAGGCCCGCACGCAGTCTGATGAAATTGCGCTCAATGCGAGTTTGGAAGGTGCGTTTGATTTGGGCGGCGAGCGTGTCGATGTGACCCGATTACGCCTGCCGCATGCCGGCGGTGAGCGCCAAGCCAAGATTGAAAACCTCGTCTACCGCGTTTCCCTTAGTCCTGAAGCGACAGTCATGCATCTCGGCGATGCGGACCCTGATAAAGATGCGTTAAGCGTGCAAGCGCCTCTTTTTAATAAGACATTATCTGATATGGCTTTTGTACCTTTTTGGTTTATTGGTGAGGCGGTTGATCCTGCCTATAATAGCTTACTGAATACGGAACATGTAATTGGTGTGCATGTTCCGAAAAATGTTCCAGATAGCCTTGTGAATTCGGGGGCTGATTATTTTTCCGTACCGGGTGAGAGACGCGAGATTGAGAAATGATACATAATCCATTTTCGTCGAAACCCACCGCCCGACAAGCGATGAATAATAAAAGACTCGATGATCTTATTCGGCAGATTACGCAGGACGTTGTGGGTCAGATGGGAAATTGGCAGTTTTTAATCGATAAGCGCGATATTTTGGTCATAACCGATGAGACGCATAACCGCATGCGTATAATGAGCCCTGTGACCACGCAGGACCGATTAAATAAGGATGAGCTCGCGCGTTTGCTTGAGGCGAATTTCAGTAGTGCGCTGGATGCAAAATATGCTCTGCGCGACCAAACGCTTTGGTCCGTTTTTACGCACCCGCTCGGCGAGCTCAGCGATGAGCAATTCCTAGATTGCGTGGCGCAAGTCGCAAATCTGGCTAATAATTTCGGACATTCTTATGCAAGCAGCAATCTCTTTTTTGGGGGTAATTAGCCAACCCTTACTGCAAAGCCGCTTGCTCATGCACCCCCAAAGCTATAGCACAGACCTATATATCCGGGGAGCGCCCTCATGAGCTGGCTAAGGCCAAATCAACGGGCTGAGATGATCCCTATAACTTGATCCCGATTATGCGGGCGGAAGGACGGAAGCCAAAATGAACAAGCCAGTCAACCAATCCGATTTTGTAACCCCCGAAGTCACGACGGGGCCTTTGCCCGCCTCAACCAAGACCTATACAAACCCAAAGGCCGACCCGAGCCTGCGCGTGCCGCATCGCTCTATCGCGCTGCACCCAAGTGCGAATGAGCCGCCTGTACCTGTTTATGACACCTCTGGTCCTTACTCCGACCCGAGCGTCACAATTGATGTGGAGAAGGGGCTTGAGCGCCACCGTACGGCATGGGTCAAGGAACGCGGCGGCGTTGAGGAATATGAAGGCCGCGACGTAAAGCCCGAAGATAATGGCGGCGCGACGGGCCGTTTCCTTGCCCGTGAATTTCCAATCAAAAACGCGCCTCTGCGGGGGTTAGACGGGGAGATGGTCACGCAATATGAATTTGCCAAAGCAGGCATCATCACCAAAGAGATGATCTATGTCGCCGAGCGCGAAAACCTTGGCCGCCAAGAGATGCTCGACGGCGCAGAAGATAAAGTCGCAGGCGGCGAGAGCTTCGGCGCAGAAATTCCGCCTTTCGTCACGCCAGAATTTGTCCGCGACGAAATCGCGAGAGGCCGCGCGGTCATCCCGTCTAACATCAACCATGCCGAGCTAGAGCCGCAAATCATTGGCCGGAATTTCCTCGTGAAAATCAACGCCAATATCGGCAACTCCGCTGTGGCGTCATCCGTCGAGGAAGAAGTCGAGAAGATGGTCTGGGCCACACGTTGGGGCGCAGATAATGTCATGGACCTGTCGA
>CAYWSI010000099.1:0-7186 GCA_964460585.1 uncultured Algimonas sp. | reverse complement strand
TGTTGTGCCGTCGAAAACTTTGCGACCTGATGCCATAAGAATAATACGGTCACATAGCCGTTCCGCATGTTCCATCACATGTGTCGAGAAAATAATCGTGCGGTCTCGTCCTGCAATTTCTCGCACCATGTCTTCTAACACTTGTTGATTGACGGGATCGAGGCCTGAAAAGGGCTCATCAAGAATATGAAATTCTGGGTCATGCGCAATGGCGGCTAAGAGTTGAACCTTCTGCGCCATGCCTTTCGACATGTCTTTATTCTTCTTACGCTTAGCCTCACCGAGGCCGTAGCGGTCTAAAAGTTCATCGGCGAGGGTGAAGGCCGCTTTCTTTTTTATCCCGTTAAGGCGTGCCATATGGGCGATCGCCTCGCGCGCTGTTTGTTTTTTATAAAGTCCGCGTTCTTCGGGAAGAAAACCGACCCGACCAAAGGCGTTCTCGCCGGGTGTTTCGCCAAAAAGCTCGACCGAGCCTGTATCAGCTTTGATGAGGCCTAATGCCATACGCAGTGTCGTCGTTTTCCCCGCACCATTAGGTCCAAGGAACCCGATAATTTGTCCAGGTTCGACTGTGAAGGAAACGTCGCTGACAGCGGGTTTTCCCGAAAAGGATTTAGAGACAGAGTGGAGAGCGAGAGGTGGGGTCATAGCGAGAAAACATATGGCATAGAGTTTAAAAGTAATAGGTTAATAGGGCTGAGTTTTTTATAATGCCTTTAGCGCGGATAATACCGTATCTCGGCCACCATTTAGCCAGGTATTAATATGGGATGCGCCAGAGATGATATGGGCGGTCTTTGGGCCTCCATATCCGTCATATAGTTTTTGACCCTGCGTGATTGGGATAATGTTATCATTCGTACCATGAATCCAGATTAAGGGGACATCTAAACCTTGAATGGCTTTGTCTGATTGCCACTTGTCTTTCAGCAAAACGTCTACTGGTAAAATTGGCATATTCTGACGGGCCATATCGGTGAGCGAATTAAAAGGTGCATCAAGGATTAAGAGGTCAGGTAGATGATGTGCCGCTAATTGCGCGGCAACGCCGCTTCCCAGCGATGTTCCGTAAAAGACAATTTTCTCTGCCCCTAAGCTGGATAGATGCTGATATTGATCAATGGCTGCCGCGACGATGTTCTCCTGCGTTGGCGTCCCTGCTGCACCCGGATAGCCGGGATATCCAACCGACCAAACCCCATAACCTGCGCGTTGAAGGTCACGGAAAATATGCAAGTTACTGTCAATGGCGGAGGCATTACCATGGAAGACCATCACAGTGGGGAGGTTGTCTTTGGCTGGGCTATACAATGCTAAGCTATTTGCCTCTGTCTTAATCTCGGTCATGCCTTGGGGAGGAGAATATAAGACATTGGACGGAAAATAGAGCATTTTACGCTGGTTGAAAAAGGCAATCGCCGCCAATGCCACGTAAATTGTGATAAGGAAAAAAACTATCCGGTGAATCCAATTCATATTCAATATGCTTTGCATGACTTTTTCGGACTTGACTAGAGAGTCAAAAGCGACGGTCAGATATTGACACCATAAATGTTAGTGACCTTTCATTTTCATAAACCTATATCAAAGCCGAGTTAGTTTAGAGACTTGAGTTCATGCAATTTATTGACCTTCACGCCCAGCAACGGCGCATTAAAGCTGAAATTGACGCGGGCATCGCCGATGTGCTTAGCCATGGACGCTATATTCTTGGCCCTCAGGTGGCTGAGTTTGAGGCAAAGTTAGCTGCATTTGCGGAAGCCAAACATGCCATTAGTTGTGCGAATGGGACCGATGCCATTACCCTACCTTTAATGGCTTGGGATATTGGACCCGGTGATGCGGTGTTCTGTCCGTCCTTTTCTTATTGCGCGACAGCTGAAGTCATTGCTTTACGAGGGGCTACCCCTGTTTTTGTCGATATTGACCGTGAGACATATAATATGGATGCGGAGAGCTTACGAACTGCGATCTCGCGAGTGCAGCGACAAGGCCAGCTAATTCCACGTGCTGTCATCATTGTTGATATTTTTGGACAATGTGCGGATTATCCAACCCTTACTCCGATTATTCGCGGCGCGGGGCTGAAAGTGATTTCAGATTGCGCGCAAAGTTTTGGGTCGACACGCGGCGGAAAACATCCCTTGGAATGGGCAGATGTTCAAACCACCAGCTTCTTTCCGGCTAAGCCTTTGGGCTGTTATGGCGACGGCGGTGCTGTGCTGACAAATGATGACGCTTTAAATGATTTATTACGGTCCTTGAGATTCCATGGGCGCAGCGACACCCCTTTTGACAGTGATCATATCGGTATAAATTCTAGGTTAGACACAATGCAAGCTGCTGTTTTATTGCCGAAACTTGCAGTTTTTGAAGATGAAATTGAAAGGCGTAATGTCATTGCCCAACGATATTCGGAGGCATTGAAGCCCTTCGTCTCGCGGGTTCCAAAAATCGAGACTGGCGTGTTGTCAACTTGGGCGCAATATACGCTTGAAGTGCTAAATGCCGAAGAGTTTTCAACAGCGATGAAAGCGCAGGGCATCCCGACGGCGCGTTATTACCCGCTACCAATTCACATGCATGCCGCCTATCAGGCGTTTCCGGTTGCAGGTAATGGCCTGCCTAATACAATGGCTTGCCGTCATCATGTTGTCAGCCTACCCATGCATCCTTATCTGCCGGAAAAAGACCAAGACCAGATAATAAAAACGGCTATTGGCGTTTTATAATTTTTGTCTGCCTAAATAGAGACAGTTTCGTGGAGCTGTTTCAATGCCTTCAGCAGCGCGGCTGCACCGTCAATCGGCAAACAACTTGGCGCGTCACATAAGGCCGCATCAGGGTCCGTATGAAATTCAAGGAAGACACCATTAGCACCTGCGGCAATGGCGGATTTAGCAATAATTGAGACACCTTCGCGGCGGCCTCCCGTTGAGGCGCCCGATGTGCGCGGATCAGCCCCTGGTAATTGCACGGCATGGGTCGCATCAATTGTGACAGGTACGCCGAGCGCCTGCATTGCACCAATGCCGAGCATGTCTACGACAAGATTATTATATCCGAAACTTGTTCCCCGTTCACAGAGAATAACGCCTAAATCTGGCGCGACTTCTCTAATTTTTGAGACAATATTTTTTGTATCCCAAGGGGCTAAGAATTGTGCTTTTTTGACATGTAAAATCCCGCCTGCTGCTTGCGTAGCTTTCGCCATAGAGACAACGAGGTCTGTTTGACGACATAAGAAGGCTGGAAGCTGCACAATTTCCGCAATGTCGGCCACGCGGGCGGATTGCGCGGGCTCATGGACATCGGTGCAAATGGGGACATTAAGCTCAGATTTGACTCGCGCCAACATCTCAAGTCCCGCATCTATTCCCGGGCCGCGAAAAGATTTTATCGATGATCTGTTAGCCTTGTCAAAACTGGCTTTAAACGCATAGGGCAGGCCGAGCTCGGTACAAATCCGTTTTAGTTCGGTGCCTATTTCAAGAGCGAGCCCAATATCTTCCAGCACATTTATTCCGGCGATAACCGCTAAGGGAGCCTTGCCGCCGATTGACCAGTTTTTATTTTTGAGAGACAGCGTTTGCATTCCTGCCAACCTTTTAGACAATTGGAATTGATGCAGTGTTTGCCACTTCAGCGCGCCGCGTCAAGCTGTCAATCAAAGGTCTTTCCATGATTGTAGACTTTTCAGTCCCGATAATATGCGCATCAAAACAAGGTCATGGTGCTGTATTTACGCCATTTTCTGTAATCGTCTCCTCACCTTGAATCTTGGGTTTAAGTTTCTTTGTGAATTTCAATTCTAGGAGACTATTATGACCGCCGCCACACCGCGCCTTAACCTACCTTTCTTGCAAGCTGGACAAGCCCTTAAAAATATCACGCATAATGAGGCATTGCAGAGATTGGATGCAGGCCTATATCTTTTTTGTTCCAATATGGCCGCGGATCAATTGCCTGATGTTCCGGTTGAAGGCCAAGCTCAAATTATTTCCCAATCCCCGGATGCAACGCTCATGGAGCGCAGGGGACAAATTGCTGTTTATATGTCCGGCAAATGGATTTGGTTTGTTCCAAGAGCGGGTTGGGTTGTCTGGGACGAAATTGGGGAGACTTTGCGGGTATTTGATGGAAGTATATGGATGCACCCGGTTTCTGATATGGGGCGCGAAAACCTTCCTTTTCTCGGATTGAATGCGTCTGCTGGCCCAAATCAACGCTTGTCCGTTGCGAGCAAAACTAGCTTGTTTACACATGATGGTGATAGTCATCGGATGACAGTAAACCGCGCGGCAGAGGCAGATACGGCGAGCCTTCTTTTTCAAACAGATTTTTCAGGTGAAGCTGAATTAGGCCTAACAGGGGTAGACGGGTTTTCGATTAAGACGAGTTCTGATGGGGCGAATTTTGAAAATAGAATGACGACGCCTAAAAATTTCGCGGGTGTTCGGTCTCCCGCTTTTGGCTCCACCCGCGTGACAATTGAAAATGATACAGCGCAAATGATTCCTACACCCGCGACGGGTGGTCTTGTTGCGCTTACGATTGTAAATGATGCTGGTTTTCCTCAAGTCGGACATTCTGGGATTTTTGCATATGATATCGGCAGATCGCCGAACTTAGTTACGCTCGCGAAGACAAGCCGAGTCGACAATCAGGGCACCAAAGTTCTCACTGGAACGGAGAGCGCCGACGGGAATATAGGGATTAGCGCTGTCATTGGCGGGCTTTATCTTGAAAATCGGATTGTGAACCCTCGGGATTTCAGTTTGACATTTCTTTGTTAGAATTTATCCGAATGCGGCTTGGAAGGCTGTTATAAAGGTGTCTATCTCATCGTCCCGAAGATGATCGATACCAGCCGCCTCTGCACGGCCTCCGCCACCGTATAATTTAGCAAACTCATCCGCGGGTTTGGTGCGACGAGAAATTGGCGCGCGTATTGAGACCCTATAACCGCCGATATCAGGGTCTAAATGTGTAAGGATTGCAAATGCGATATCAGGATCTTCATCGACTAACGCATTTGCGAAAAGCCCGCTGATACGATTAGACGCTGGACTGGCTGGCAAAGATAAAATTTGCCCAGCATTGGAAATATCAATTTCACGGGCTTGTTCCGCAATGTCCCAATCAGATCGATATCCTGCCCGCAAAATGTCTAGCGCCTTTGGCTTATCTTCTAAGAAAGCCATTGGATCAGGATAGGCAGATAAAATCCTATAAAGCTCGGAGGGGTGGAAATGTAAATCTTCTACGGTTGACCCATAGGCGTTATAATTCACGAGCTCCCCTAGTTCTCTTAATTGATTAAGAGGAAAAGCGATCTTCCGATTAGCGGCTATGCGGCTAGCAAGAGCTTGGAAATTATCACCATAAGCGCCGCAAATAGCCCAAGCTGCTTTCGCGCCGTCAAGATATTGATCTATAAGATAAGCTGTACAGGTTTCTGGTGCATCATCGGCTATAATTGTCAAATGTGCGCTATCGGGGATATCTCCCGTTGCGTGATGGTCACAAAAAAATACTTCCGCCCCAGCTTTGAGCACATGGCGTAAGGCAGGGGTGTTTCGGCCCATTCCAATATCAAGGGCGCATATCCGGTCTCCGACATCTACTTGCGGCGCGATCTGTTCAAAAAGTTGCGTGTCGCGTTTGACGCCTGTTACGAGCGAGGCATGAGGGCGCGGCTCGACCTGCCGCAATTGCAACAAGGAGAAGATGCCATCTGCATCCCCGTTAAACAGGTCAAAATCTGCCACACCTTTAACCGCAGTTAAATATCAACTGACAAAAACCCTTGAGCTTCCAGATAATCGACAATCTTCTCCGCTGCGTCTTCAGCAGAGGTTTCGACCGTTTTAATATGGATTTCAGGACTTTCTGGAGGTTGATATTCAGAATCGATTCCCGTGAAATTTTTGATTTCACCTGCACGGGCGCGTTTGTATAGGCCTTTTACGTCACGCTTTTCCGCGACTGATAAAGGCGTATCGACGAAGATTTCGATGAAGACACCATCGCCCGCTTTGCTGCGTACCATTTGGCGTTCAGCCCGGTAAGGACTGATAAAGGAACACATCACAATCAAGCCAGCATTATTCATCAAACGAGAGACTTCGCCAATTCGGCGAATGTTCTCGACCCGGTCTTCTTTTGTGAAGCCGAGGTCGCGGTTCAATCCGTGCCGGATGTTATCGCCGTCGAGCGTATAAGTGTGATGGCCGCGTTCGAATAGGAGTTGGTCGACATGGTTAGCAATCGTACTTTTCCCGGAGCCGGATAGTCCTGTAAACCAAAGCGTCGCAGGTTTTTGACCCTTCTGTTCGGCGCGCGCTGTATGGTCGACTGTGAAGTCTTGTCGCACAATATTTTTCGAACGCCGTAACGCGAAGTCAATTGTTCCTGCGCCAACAGTCCGGTTTGTCATGCGGTCAACGACGACAAAGGCCCCTGTGGTCCGGTTGTTTAAATAAGGGTCAAATGGAATCGGTTTCGTCAATGATAGGGTTACGACGCCAATTTCATTAAGTTCTAAAGTTTTCGCTGCCGCTTCTGAGAAATCAGCAACATCAATTCTATGCTTTAGCGAGGTGACAGAACCCGCAACAGACATATTGGCCGTCCGGATGATATATTGACGGCCAGGAAAAAGCTGTGTGTCATCCATCCAAATTAGGTGAGCTTGGAATTGATCAGCGACTTCATTTGGTTGGTCTGGCGTACAAATCATATCTCCGCGTGAAATATCAATTTCATCTTCGAGTGTGATCGTGACGGCTTGATCCATGCGGGCGTGGTCTAAGCTCTCTTTATAAAGAACAATATCTTTGACCTTTGAGCGCTTGCCTGACGGCATGGCCATAATCTCATCGCCTTTGGAGATTGTCCCCGAGGCAATCGTGCCAGAGAATCCGCGGAAGTCGAGGTTCGGACGATTGACCCATTGTACTGGGAGGCGGAAGGGTGTTTCGAGGTTTTGGCGGTCGACTTCAATCTCTTCCAAAAACGCTAATAGGCTCGGTCCCTTATACCAAGGCGCAATATCAGATTTTGTTGTGACATTATCGCCGTCCAAAGCACTAACGGGAATTGTCATAATGTCTTTGAAGTTTAGATTTTTCGCAAATTCACGGAAGGCGACATCAATTTCGTTGAACTTCCCTTGATCAAAATC